>JBLMVT010000129.1:0-2940 GCA_050256835.1 Betaproteobacteria bacterium
GCGACGCTGCACAACGCCGACGAGATCGCGCGCAAGGACGTGCGCATCGGCGACACGGTGATCGTGCGCCGCGCCGGCGACGTCATCCCCGAGGTGGTCGGCGTGCTGCCCGACCGGCGGCCCGCGCACGCACCGCCGTTCGACCTCTACGCCCGGCTCGGCGGCAAGTGCCCGGTCTGCGGCAGCGAGATCGTGCGCGAGGAGGGCGAGGTCGACTGGCGCTGCTCGGGTGGGCTGGTCTGTCCGGCGCAGCGCAAGCAGGCGCTGCTGCACTTCGCCGGCCGCCGCGCAATGGACATCGAGGGCCTGGGCGACAGGCTGGTCGACCAGCTGGTCGACGGCGGCCTGGTGCGCACGCTGCCGGACCTGTACCGGCTCGACGCCGCTCGCCTCGCATCGCTCGAGCGCATGGCCGACAAGAGCGCGGCCAACCTCGTCGCCGGGCTCGAGCGCAGCAAGCGCACGACGCTCGCGCGCTTCCTCTATGGGCTGGGCATCCGCCACGTCGGTGAGACGACGGCGCGCGACCTGGCGCGTCACTTCGGGTCGCTCGACCGCCTCCTCGACGCGAGCGTCGAGCAGCTGCTCGAGGTGCCCGATGTGGGGCCGATCGTCGCGCAGAGCGTGCGCACCTTCTTCGGCGAGCCGCACAACCGGGCGGTGGTCGAGCGGCTGCGCGGGTGCGGCATCGGCTGGGACGAGCACGACGGCGCTGCCGACGCGGCGCCGCGCCCGCTGGCTGGCCGGACCGTCGTGCTCACCGGCACGCTGCCGACGCTGAGCCGAGACGAGGCCAAGGCGCTGCTCGAGGCCGCCGGTGCGAAGGTGACCGGCTCGGTGTCGAAGAAGACCGACTGGGTCGTCGCCGGAGAGGACGCCGGCAGCAAGCTCGAACGTGCGCGCGAGCTGGGCATCGAGGTGATCGACGAGGCAGGCCTGCGCTCGCTGCTGCGGGAGGCGATCGATGGCGGTACGTGAAATCCTCAGGATGGGCGACCCGCGCCTGCTGCGCGTGGCGCAGCCGGTGCGCGAGTTCGGCACGCGCGAGCTGATCGCGCTGGTCGACGACATGTTCGACACGATGGCCGCGGCCGAGGGCGCTGGGCTGGCCGCTCCGCAGATCGGCGTCGACCTGCGGCTGGTGATCTTCGGCTTCGACCGCAACGAGCGCTACCCCGAGGCGCCGCCGGTCCCGCGCACCATCTTGCTCAATCCGGTCATCACTCCGCTCGACGCGACGATGGAAGAGGGCTGGGAAGGCTGCCTGTCGGTGCCCGGCCTGCGCGGCGTGGTGCCGCGCCATGCGCGGATCCGCTACCGCGGCGTCGACGAGCACGGCCGGCCGATCGAGCGCGAGGCCGAAGGCTTTCACGCGCGCGTCGTCCAGCACGAGTGCGACCACCTCGACGGCGTGCTGTACCCGATGCGGGTGCGCGACTTCACCCGCTTCGGCTACACGGAGGTGCTGTTCCCGGGCGTGCCGGACAACGCGGAGTGACCGGCATGCGCAAGGTCAAGTTTTGTTTCCGCCGTCGACGGCGCGGCGCCCGCCGGCGTTGATGATCGTGACAGGCGCGCCGGCGCCGCATGAAAGTCCTTGCCATGAACCGACCTTTGCCGATCCGCGCGCTGCTCGCGGCGCTGCTGCTGGTGCTGGCCGGCGTGCTCGGTGCGCAGCCGGCGCTCGCCGACCCGCCCGGGCGAGTGGGCCGCCTCGCCGATCTGGAGGGCACGGTCTGGTTCTACAGCCCCGACCAGGGCGAATGGGTCGAGGCGGTGCGCAACCGGCCGGTGACCAACGGCGACCACCTCGCGACCGACGCCGGCGGGCGTGCCACCCTGCGCATCGGATCGACCACGGTGCGCCTGGACGGCTCGACCGAGCTGGCCGTGCAGCGCCTCGACGACGACGCGATCCGCCTGCAGCTGGTCGACGGCAGCCTGGCGCTGCGCGTGCGCACGCCCGAGGCCGCGCGCGAGGCCGAGGTCAGCACCGACGAAGGCCGCTTCCTGCCGCGCGAGCCCGGCAGCTACCGCATCGACCGCGCCGACGACACCAGCACGGCCACCGCCTGGCGCGGAAGCCTGCGCTACGAGTCCGACGGCCAGGCGATCACGCTCGACGACGGCCAGCGCGCCGACTTCTGGCTCGACCACAGCACCGCGCGCTTCAACCTCGTCGGCCCCGACCGCGACGACTTCGCCGACTGGGTCGCGGCGCGCGACCGCGACGACGACCGCACGCCGGTGCCGAGCTACGTCTCGCCCGAGATGACCGGCGCCGAGGACCTCGGCCGCTACGGCACCTGGCAGAGCTCGCCCGACTACGGCGTGCTGTGGGTGCCCACGGTGGTCGTGGCCGGCTGGGCGCCGTACCACTACGGCCACTGGGGCTTCGTGCAGCCCTGGGGCTGGACCTGGATCGACGACGCGCCGTGGGGCTTCGCGCCGTTCCACTACGGCCGCTGGGTGCAGTTCGGCGGGCGCTGGTGCTGGTCGCCGGGCGCCTACGTCGCGCGTCCGGTGTATGCGCCGGCGCTGGTCGCCTGGCTCGGCGGGCCGAACTTCTCGATCTCGGTGTCGGTCGGCGCGCAGCCCGCCGTCGGCTGGTTCCCGCTCGGCCCGCGCGAGGTGTACGTGCCGAGCTATGCGGCGACGCCGCGCTACGTGCGCCAGGTCAACGTGACGCAGGTGACCAACATCACGCAGATCAACACGGTCATCAACAACCCGGGCGCGGCCGGCCAGCGGCATTTCGTGAACCGCAATGTCGCCGGCGCCGTGACGATCGTGCCGACCAGCGCGCTGACGCAGCGGCGCCCGGTCGCCCCCGTCGCGCTGAAGGCGCCCGACCCCCTCACGGCGCGCGAGTTGTCGCGCGAACCGGTGGTCGTGCAGCGGCCGCCAGTCACCATGCCGCCGGCGACGCGTGCCGCGGTC
>JBLMVT010000130.1:0-3473 GCA_050256835.1 Betaproteobacteria bacterium
CGGCGGGCGCTGCCGCCGCCTGCGCGGCCCTGGTCGCCTCGGGCGCACCGGGCAACGAGGCGCAGGCAGCCAGCCCGAGCGACAGCAGCATGGCCGCAGGCAGCGAAGACGAGTACAGCAAGGAACGGCTCATGGAGCGGAGATCGGCGAAGGGCGCGCGGAAAACGTTGCGCGAGAAAACGGTCGGCAGCCGGCTCTGCGGCGCGGCGGACTGCAGCATGCATGCCCGACGCGCTGAAGGAAACGCGACGGGCACGGCGCTTGTCTTGATGCAATTGTCGCGCGCCGGTTCCCTCGCGCAATCGGGCCGCGCCCGCAACTGCAGGCTGGCGTGTCGCGGATCACGTGGCGCGCAGCTCGTCGAGCCGCTCGAGCACGACGCGCACGCGCGGCGGCACCAGCCGCCCGGACGGATAGACGGCACTGATCGCCTGCGGCGGCGGCCGGCACGACGGCAGCAGCTCGACCAGCCGGCCGTCGGCGATCTGGTCCTCGACCATGTAGTTCGGCAGCTGGCCGAGGCCCAGGCCCAGGCAGACGGCCTCGACCATGCCTTCGCCGTCGTTCACGCGCACCCGCGCCGGCGGGTGCAGCTCGATCGGCTTGCCGCGCGCGCGCAGCTGCCACGGCCGCAGGCGCCGATCCGAGGGCTGGCAGAACACGGTCGCGGCGTGCCCCGACAGTGCCTCGATGCTGCGCGGCGTGCCGTGGCGCTCGAGGTAGTCCGGGCTGCCGACCAGCAGCAGCGTCTGGCTGGCGAAACGCCGGGCCACCAGCGTCGAGTCGCGCAGGGCACCGACGCGCACCGCCAGGTCGAAGCCGTCGCGCACCAGGTCGACGTAGCCGTCCTCGAGCCGGATGTCGAGCTGCAGGCCGGGGTGGCGCTCGACCAGCCGCGCCAGCAGCGGCATCAGCACGCGCTTGCCGTAGACGATCGGCAGGCTGATGCGCAGCGCGCCGGCGGGCGCGGTGCGCGTGCCGGCGGCCTCGGCCTTGAGGTCGTCGACCTCGGCCAGCACGCGCTGGCAGCGGTGGAACAGGCGTTCGCCGTCGGGCGTGAGGCTGACCTGGCGCGTGGTGCGATGGAACAGCTTGACGCCGAGCGCGGCCTCGAGCCGCGACACGGCCTTGGCCAGCGTCGACGGCGCGCTGCCCAGCTCGCGCGCGGCGGCAGCGAAGCTGCCGTGCTTGGCCGTCTCGGCGAACGCGACGAACTGCTGCAGTCCCTGCATGGCGCCCCGATCGAGGAACGAATGTCGGCAATGTAGCGCCATTGAGGGCCCTTCCGATCCGGCCCCCGAGCGCCGATAGTTCGCTTCGTCCGAGGCGCCGCGGACCGCATCCCGCCGAACCCCCAAGGAGCATCGCCATGTACGTCCACGACCAGCCCCGCCCCACGCCTTCGCCCATTCCCGGGCTCGACCACGCGACCTGGGCCGGCAGCCCGATCGGCCTCGAGCACCTCAGCCTGTGGCGCCAGACCATCGCCCCGGGAGCGGCCACGCCGCCGCACCGTCACGACTGCGAGGAGCTGGTGCTGTGCTCGGCCGGCCGCGGCGAGCTGCACATCGACGGCCAGGTGCACGCCTTCGGCGCCGACCAGACGCTGGCGATTCCGCGCGACGCGCTGCACCAGATCTTCAACACCGGGCCGCTGCCGCTGGAAATTCTTGGCATCTTCGCCGCCACCCCGGTGAACGTGTTCCTGCCGGACGGGAGCACACTCGCGCTGCCTTGGCAAAGCTGACCGCCGGGCGTTCCTGTTCAACCCTCAAGGAGACGTCGCATGAGTCAATGGTTGCTACGCATCGCCGGCCTGTACCTGATCGCCGGCATCGCCCTGGGCATCTTCATGGCCGCCAGTCACGACCATTCGCAGATGCCGCTGCACGCCCACCTCAACCTGCTCGGCTGGGTCACGCTGGGCCTCGTGGGGCTGTGGTACCGGGCGCAGCCCGAGGCGTCGAAGACGCTGCTGGCGCGCATCCACTTCACGCTGCACAACCTGGCGCTGCCGGTGCTCGCCGTGGCGCTGTTCAACATCCTGCACGGCAACGAGGCCGCCGAGCCGTTCGCCGCCGGCGCCTCGATCGTGCTCGGCATCGGCGTGCTGTGCCTGGTCGCCAACATCTGGCGTCACACCGCGCCGGCGACCAGCGCGGCGACCGTGACAACGACGCGGGCTACCGCAGCGCCTTGAAGCGCAGCCGGTGCGGCTTGGCGCCTTCCTCGCCGAGCCGCTTCTTCTTGTCGGCCTCGTATTCCTGGTAGTTGCCGTCGAAGAACACCCACTGCGAGTCGCCCTCGGCGGCGAGGATGTGGGTGGCGATGCGGTCGAGGAACCAGCGGTCGTGGCTGATCACCATGATCGAGCCGGCGAACTCGAGCAGCGCGTCTTCCAGTGCGCGCAAGGTCTCGACGTCGAGGTCGTTGCTCGGCTCGTCGAGCAGCAGCACGTTGCCGCCCTGCGCCAGCGTCTTGGCCAGGTGCAGGCGGCCGCGCTCGCCGCCCGACAGCTGGCCGACAAGCTTCTGCTGGTCGTTGCCCTTGAAGTTGAAGCGCCCGAGGTAGGCGCGCGAGGGCATGACGAACTTGCCGACGACGATGTTGTCGAGCCCGTTGGAAACGTCCTCCCACACGGTCTTGTCGGCGGCCAGCGCCTCGCGGCTCTGGTCGACGAAGGCCATCTTCACCGTCGGGCCGATCTTTACCTCGCCGCTGTCGGGCCGCTCGCGGCCCTGGATCATGCGGAACAGCGTCGTCTTGCCGGCGCCGTTCGGGCCGATGATGCCGACGATCGCGCCGGCCGGCACCTTGAAGCTGAGGTTGTCGATCAGCAGGCGGTCGCCGAACGACTTGGACACGTCGACGAACTCGATCACCTCGTTGCCCAGCCGCTCGGCGACCGGGATGAAGATCTCGTTGGTCTCGTTGCGGCGCTGGTATTCGACGTCCGACAGCTCCTCGAAGCGCGCCAGCCGTGCCTTGCTCTTGGCCTGGCGGCCCTTCGGGTTCTTGCGCACCCATTCGAGCTCGCGCTTCATGGCGCGTGTGCGCGCGTCCTCGCTGCGCTGCTCCTGCTCGAGGCGCTGCTCCTTCTGGTCGAGCCAGGTGGAGTAGTTGCCCTGGTAGGGGATGCCGCGGCCGCGGTCGAGCTCGAGGATCCACTCGGCGGCGTTGTCGAGGAAGTAGCGGTCGTGGGTGATCGCCACCACCGTGCCGGGAAAGCGCTTGAGGAACACCTCCAGCCACTCGACCGACTCGGCGTCGAGGTGGTTGGTCGGCTCGTCGAGCAGCAGCATGTCGGGCTTCTCGAGCAACAGCCGGCACAGCGCGACGCGCCGCTTCTCGCCCCCTGACAGCGTGCCGATGGTCGCCTCCCACGGCGGCAGGCGCAGCGCGTCGGCGGCGATCTCGAGCTGCAGGTCGGTGTTGCCGCTGCCGGCGGCCGCGATGACGGCCTCCAGTTCGGC
>JBLMVT010000131.1:0-7209 GCA_050256835.1 Betaproteobacteria bacterium
GGGTCAGGATGGTCTCGAAGCCGGGCAGGATGGGGGCGTCGATGCGGACGCCCGCGGGCAGCGGAAGGCTCATGAAGCTGGGTCCTCGGGGAATGAACGAGATCAGTGGTCGAAGAAGTCGAGCGCGTCGCGCAGGCTGGCGCCGACGCGAGTCGGCGTCGCGTCGAGCTGCTCGGCCGGCAGGCCGAAGCGGTTGACCCACAGCGTCGTGTAGCCGAACCAGGTCGCGCCGATCGCGTCCCAGGCGTTGCTCGACACGAACAGGATCTCCGCGGCCGGCAGCGCGAGCGCGCGGGTGCCGAGCGCGTAAGTCGCCGGGTCGGTCTTGTAGCGGCGCGTCTCGTGGACGCTCAGCACCGGGTCGAGCAGCCCGGTGAAGCCGGCGCTCTTCACCGCCACGGCGAGCATCTCGGGGTCGCCGTTGCTCAGTACGCCGGCGCGGACGCCGCGCTCGCGCAGCGCCGCCAGCACCTCGCGGTTCTCGGGGAAGGCCGACAGGTGCCGGTACTGGTTCATCAGCCGGTCCTCGGCGTCGGCTGCCAGCGCCAGCCCGAGCCGTGCCGCGGCGTAGCGCAGGCCGGCGCGCGTCAGCTCCCAGAACGGCCGGTAGCGATCGCTGCCGCTCATCGACACCAGCCGGGTGTAGTCGATCTGCTTGTCGCGCCACAGCACGGCCAGGCGCTCGCCCTGGCCGGGGAAGAGCTGCTCGGCGAGCAGCGCGACGCTGTAGACGTCGAACAGGGTGCCGTAGGCGTCGAACAGGACGGCGCGCGGCCCGGCCCGCGAAGGAGAGTCCATCGGGCGACTGTAGGCGATGGCCGCGGCCCGATTCCAACCTTGGGCGCGGCATGATCCGTGACGCCGGTGGCGCAATCCGCCCCCGCAGCGGGCCGGTCGGCCGGTCCGCTGGCGTAATGTCGCTTCCCATGGACCGCCTGAAGCAGATCGAATCGTTCGTCGCCGTTGCCGCCAAGGGCAGCCTGACGGCCGCGGCACAGGCCGAAGGCGTGGCGCCTGCGGTGGTCGGCCGGCGCATCGACGCGCTGGAGGCGCGGCTGGGCGTCAAGCTGCTGTTGCGCACGACCCGGCGCATCACGCTCACCCACGAGGGCAGCGCCTTCCTCGAGGACTGCCAGCGCCTGCTCGCCGATCTGGCCAACGCCGAGGCCAGCGTCAGCGCCGGCGGGGTGAAGGCGAGCGGGCACCTGCGCATCACCGCGCCGGCCGGCTTCGGCCGCCGCCACGTCGCGCCGCTGGTGCCGCGCTTCCTCGACCTGCACCCCGACGTCAGCGTGTCGCTGAACCTGTCCGACCGCGTGGTCGACATCGTCAACGAAGGGTTCGACTGCGCGGTGCGCGTCGGCGACCTGGCCGACTCGGCGCTGGTCAGCGTGCGGCTGGCCGACAACCGCCGGCTGTGCGTGGCCACGCCGGGCTACCTCGAGCGCGCCGGCACGCCGCGCCAGCCGGGCGACCTGGCGCGCCACCGCTGCCTGGCGCTGTCGTCGGATGCCAGCCAGTCGCGCGGCTGGGCCTTCCTGGTCGAGGGCGAACTGGTGCACCTGCGGCCAGGCGGGCGCATGGACTGCAACGATGGCCAGGTGCTGCACGACTGGTGCCTGCAGGGGCACGGCATCGCCTGGCGCAGCACGTGGGAGGTCGAAAGCGACATCGCCGCGGGCGCGCTGGTCAGCGTGCTCGACGATTACGCCGCGCCGCCGAGCGGCATCTACGCCGTCATCGCGCAGCGCAAGCACCTACCGCTGCGCGTGCGACTGTGGATCGACTTCCTCAAGCACAGCTACGGCGCAGCCGGGTACTGGAAAACGAAGACGCCCGGCATGCCGGGCGTCTGAGACATCGCGGTTCGGCGCGCGCCTACTTGCTCAGGCACTCCTTCATGAAGGCCTTGCGCTCGTCGCCCTTCTTGCCGGCGGCCTCGGCGTTGCAGGTCTTCATCTTCTCCTGCTGGCTCGCCTTCTTGGCCGACAGGCACTCCTTCATGAAGGCCTTGCGCTCGTCGCCCTTCTTGTCGCCGGCCTCCTTGTTGCACGCGGACATCTTGCTCTGCTGCGCGGTCATCGGCTTGTCGGCCGCGAGGGCGCTGCCGGCGAGGGCGGTCGCCGCCAGGGCGAACGCGGTGATCAGGTGCTTCATGGCTGCTCCTTGAGGTTGTGGTTCACGGGCCATGTCGCGCCCGCGAACGCCTCAACGCGGGACGCCCCGATCGCGCCGACACGGGAAGTCAGAGGATGCGCCGCGGGTGCGCCAGCGCCTCGTGCGCGGCGTGCAGCCGGCGCACCAGCACGCGGATGAAGGCCTCGTCGAAGCGGTGACGGCCGGCCGGGCTGAGCTGCGCCAGGCTCTCGGGGGTGAAGGCGATCGTCGTCGCCGGCTGCGAGACGACGACATCGGCGCCGTGCAGGCGCAGGTCCGGGCTCGGCGCCAGATAGGCCATCTCGCCGACCGAGGTGCCGGTGCCGAGCTGGGCGACGCGCTGGCCGTCGCGGAACACCTCCACTTCGCCGGCGGCGATGATGTGGAAGCTGCGCCCCTCTTCGCCGCGGCGGTACAGGGCATGGCCGAAAGGGAAGCGCTCCCAGCGCCCGCGGTGCACCACCTCCCACAGCTCGACGTCGCCGAAGCTCGCGAAGAAGTCCAGGCTGCGCAGCAGCGTGAAGCGCTCGGAGTCGAGCACCCCCTGCAGCTCGCCGCGCGGCACCTCGCGGTTGGCGAACAGGTCCGACAGCGCCTGCGCGAACGCGTTCCAGTCGGGGTAGCGCTGCTCGGGGCGCTTGGCCAGCGCGCGCGCCAGCACGCGGTCGATGCCGGCGCCGACGCCCGCGCGCATCCCGCTCGGCGCGGGCGGCGTGGCGGTGTAGATCTGGTGCATCATTGCCGCCTGCCCCTGGGCGTCGAACGGCGGCCGCCCGGTGACCAGGTGGTACAGCACGGCACCGAGCGAATACATGTCGGCGCGGCAGTCGAGCGTGCTGCCGTCGAGCTGCTCGGGCGACATGTAGGCGAGCGAGCCGACGCGGAAGATCTGCGTCGTGTCGGCGCCGAGGTTGAGCACGCTGCCGAAGTCGGTCACCTTGACGTCGACGATGCGGCCGTCGTCGATCAGCGCCAGGATGTTGGCCGGCTTCACGTCGCGGTGGATCAGGCCCTGGCGGAACACGTAGCCGAGGGCCATCGCGCACTTGAAGCCGATCTCGACGATCACGTCGAGCGCCAGCAGCCGGTCGGCACGGCAGAAGCGCCGCAGCGTCACCCCGCGCACGTACTCCATCACGAGGTAGGACTCGCCCGGCTCGGCCACCGCGTCGTAGATCTGCACCACGTTCGGGTGCCGCAGCTGGCCGACCAGCGCGGCCTCCGCGGCGAAGAAGCGCTCGTAGTAGCGGCCGTCCATCGGTTCGCCGAGCGCCGCCGCGCGCACGCGCTTGACCGCCACGTCGCGCTCGCGGAACTCGTCGCGACACAGGAACACCTCGCTGGTCGCACCTTCGCCGAGCTTGCGCACGACGCGGTACTTGCCGATCTGTTGCGGCAGCGGGGGGGCCGCTTCGGGCGGCGTCGCTCGGATTCGCGGAACGGAGGCGGACATCGGGAAGCGCTTCGAACGAAGCGACCCGCAGTGTGCCCGTTCGCCCGCTCTGCGCCGGCGCAGCGCGGGCGAAGACTCTCGTTCGGCGGACAAACGTCACGCCACTGGATGGCGGCCCACGCGCCGGTCGCGCCGGACCCGGCCCGTAGAATTCGCGCATGATCCAAGCCAAGCAGGCGCTGCTGCGCGCCCTCGCCGATGCCATCGCCGAGGTCGGTCCGCACAGTGATCTGGTGGCGGCCTTCGAGTCCCCCAAGCTCCCCGAGCACGGCGATCTCGCCTGCACCGCCGCCCTGCAGCTGGCCAGGCCGCTGAGAAAGAACCCGCGCGAGCTGGCGCGGACACTGATCGAAGCGCTGGGTGCGCAGCCGGCGGTGCAGCGCTGGGTCGAGGCGATGGAGATCGCCGGCCCCGGCTTCGTCAACTTGCGCCTGAAGGCCGAGGCGCGCCAGTCGATCGTCAGCGAGGTGCTCGCCGCAGGGGCCCGTTTCGGACGCCGCGAGGCGGCCGCCGAGAATCATGCGGCGCGAGTGCTGGTGGAGTTCGTCTCGGCCAACCCGACCGGTCCGCTGCACGTCGGCCACGGCCGCCAGGCCGCGCTCGGCGACGCCATCTGCCACCTGCTCGAGGCGCAGGGCCGCGCGGTGACGCGTGAGTTCTACTACAACGACGCGGGGGCGCAGATCGCCACGCTGGCCGCCTCGACGCAGGCGCGCATCAAGGGTCTCGCGCCGGGCGACGCCGGCTGGCCCGAGCCGGCCTACAACGGCGAATACATCGCCGACATCGCCGTCGACTTCCTGGCGAGGAAGACCGTCAAGGCCGACGACCGCGAGTTCACCGCCTCGGGCGACCCCGAGGACCTCGACGGCATCCGCCAGTTCGCCGTCGCCTACCTGCGCCGCGAGCAGGACCTCGACCTGCGCGCCTTCGGCGTGCACTTCGACAACTACTTCCTCGAGTCGGGCCTGTACACCAGCGGTCGCGTCGAGCGCACCGTGCAGCGCCTGGTCGACGCCGGCAAGACCTACGAGAAGGACGGCGCGCTGTGGCTGCGCACCACCGACTACGGCGACGACAAGGACCGCGTGATGCGCCGGTCGCAGGCGGCGGGCGAGGGCGGCGGCTACACCTACTTCGTTCCCGACGTCGCCTACCACATCGACAAGTGGGAGCGCGGCTTCGGCGAGGTGATCAACATCCAGGGCAGCGACCACCACGGCACGGTCGCGCGCGTGCGCGCCGGGCTGCAGGCCTCGGGACTCGGCCTGCCGGCCGACTTCCCCGCCTACGTGCTGCACAAGATGGTGACGGTGATGAAGGGTGGCGCCGAGGTGAAGATCTCCAAGCGCGCCGGCTCCTACGTCACCCTGCGCGACCTGATCGACTGGACCGGGCGCGACGCCGTGCGCTTCTTCCTGGCCAGCCGCAAGGCCGACACCGAGTTCGTGTTCGACGTCGACCTGGCGCTCAAGCACAGCGACGAGAACCCGGTCTACTACGTGCAGTACGCGCATGCGCGCATCTGCTCGGTGCTGCAGCTGTATCGCGACAAGGGCGGCGACCTCGGTCCGGGCAATGACGCGCTGGCGCGTGCCGACCTGTCGCGCCTGGTGGCGCCGACCGAGACCGCGCTGCTGCGCCGGCTCGCCGACTATCCCGACATGCTGGCGCGTGCCGCCGCCGACCTGGCGCCGCACGACGTCGCCTTCTACCTGCGCGACGTCGCGGCGCTGCTGCACAGCTACTACGCCGCCGAGCGCTTCCTCGTCGCCGGCGACGACGCGCTGACGCGCGCTCGGCTGGCGCTGCTCGCCGCGACGCGGCAGGTGCTTGCCAACGCGCTGGCCATCCTCGGCGTCAGCGCCCCCGAACAGATGTCGTCGCAGACGGAGACTCCATGAGATCGCAGCAGCAACAACGCGGCGGCTTCGCCGTCGGGCTGGTCGTCGGGCTGCTGCTCGGACTGGCGCTGGCGCTGGCCGTCGCGCTGTACGTCACCAAGGTGCCGGTGCCGTTCATCAACAAGGTGCCGCAACGCACGCCCGAGCAGGACGCCGCCGAGGTCGAGCGCAACCGCAACTGGGACCCGAACAGCGCGCTGTCCGGCAAGAACCCGGCGCGGCCCGCCTCGGCCGCGGTCGCACCGGCGCAGCCGCCGGTCGCCGCAGTGACGCCGACACCGGCGACGCCGAGCGCTTCCGTCGCGGGCGGCCGGGCCCCGGCGCAGGCGTCGGACCTGCCTGGGCTGTTCGCGTCCTCGCCCGCGTCCACCAGACCGGGGTTCGATCCGTTCACCTATTTCGTCCAGGCCGGTGCCTACGGTCGCACCGAGGACGCCGAGCAGCAGCGCGCCCGACTGGCGATGCTCGGCTTCTCGGCCAAGGTCACCGAGCGCGAGCAGTCCGGCCGCACCGTCTACCGCGTGCGGCTCGGTCCGTTCGAGCACAAGGACGAGGCCGATGCGGCGAAGTCCCGGCTCGAGGGCAGCGGGGTCGACGCCGCGCTGGTCCGGGTGCAGAAGTAGGCCTGAACTTCAACGCGGCCTCCGACTCTATCGGGCGCCTTTTCGATGAACCGCAACAAGGAAGCCTCCATGATCAATCGGCGCGAGTTTTCGACCAACGTGCTGGCCGTCGGGCTGTCGCTCGGGCTCGCCGGCGGTGCGGCGCGCGCGCAGGGCGCGCCGGCCGAGGGGCAGCAGTACGTGCGGCTGTCGCAGCCGCAGCCGGTGCTCACGCCGGGCAAGATCGAGGTGATCGAGTTCTTCTGGTACGGCTGCCCGCACTGCAACGAGTTCGAGCCGATGCTCGAGGACTGGGTCAAGAAGCTGCCCCCGGACGTCGCCTTCCGCCGCGTGCCGGTCGCGTTCCGCGACGAGCCCTTCACCGCACACCAGAAGATCTTCTACGCGCTCGACGCGCTCGGGCTGGTGGATTCGATGCAGTTGAAGGTCTTCAACGCGATCCATCGCGAGCGCAAGCGGCTCGACAAGCCGGCCGAGATCGCCGAGTTCGCGCAGAAGAACGGCATCGACCCGAAGAAGTTCATGGACGTCTACAACTCGTTCGCGGTGCAGACCAAGACGCGCCAGGCGCGCACGCTGGCCGAGGCCTACAAGATCGACGGCGTGCCGGCGCTCGGCATCAACGGCCAGTACTACACTTCGGGGTCGCTGGCCGGCAGCCTGCGCGGGTCGCTCCAGGTGGCCGACTTCCTGATCCAGAAGAGCCGCAAGACGGCCTGACGCACCCAGGCGCGGACCCCTCGACGAGGGATCGATCGGCATGAATCGTGGGCTAGAATGCCTGCAAGATTCATGCCTTTATGACGCGAAGCCGCCTCCCGCACCGTCGCGCACACGCGCTCGCCCTCGCGGCGGCACTGGCCGGAATGCTCGCCGCCGGGCCGGCGCGTGCCGAGAAGGCCGACCGCAACAAGCCGATGAACGTCGAGGCCGATGCCGGCCGCTACGACGACGTGAAGCAGATCGGCACCTTCAGCGGCAACGTCGTCGTCACCAAGGGCTCGATCCAGATCCGCGCCGGACAGATCGAGGTCCGGCAGACGCCCGACGGCTACCAGGCGGGCGTCGCCAC
>JBLMVT010000132.1:0-3173 GCA_050256835.1 Betaproteobacteria bacterium
TCTTCAGCGTCATCAGCACGCGCCCGCGCTTGTCGAAGCCCGAGTGGTCCTGCGCCGTCATGCTGTAGACACCCTGCGTGCCGACGAGTTCGTGCGTCGCCTCCAGCGCGTCGCGCAGCGCGGCGCGGAACTCGGGCGTGCCCGGCTTGCCCTTCTTCGCCGCCTCGGGCACGGCGTGCTGCAGCAGCAGCCCGGCGTCGTAGACGTTGGCCCCGAAGGTCGCCGGCTTGTGGCCGAACTGCTTCTCGTAGGCGGCGATGTAGTCCTGCGCGACCTTCTTCGACGGGTTGCTGTCGGGGATCTGGTCGAGCACCAGCATCAGGCTGGCCGCCATCACCGTGCCCTCGACCGCCTTGCCGCCCAGGCGCACGAAGTCGGGCGTCGCTGCGCCGTGCGTCTGGTAGATCGGGCCCTTGTAGCCGCGCTCGACCAGCGTCGTCTGCGGCAGCACGGTCGGCCCGCCGGCGGCGCCGACCAGCACCGCGTCGGGGTTGGCGCCGATGATCTTCGCGGCCTGGCCGATCACGCTCTGGTCGCTGCGCTGGAAGCGCTCGTTGGCGACCAGCTTGATGCCGACCTTCTCGGCCATCGGCACGAAGGTGCGGTACCAGCTCTCGCCGTAGGCGTCGGCCAGGCCGATGAAGCCGACGGTCTTGATGCCGTGCTTGGCCATGTGCGCGACCAGCGCCTCGGAGATCAGGCTGTCGTTCTGCGTCGTCTTGAAGACCCAGCGCTTCTGGTCGTCCATCGGCAGCACCACCGCGGGCGTGCCGACCGGCGCGAGCAGCGGCGTCTTCGCCTCGGCGATGAACTGGATCGCCCCCATCGCGTTGGGTGAGCCCGACGGGCCGATGATGGCGTCGACCTTCTCCTCGTTCAGCAGCTTCTTGACCAGCATCACCGACTGCGTCGGGTCGGAGGCGTCGTCGAACACGAAGTACTCGACGTCGACGTTGCCGATCTTCTTCGGCAGCAGCGCCGCGGTGTTCTTCTGCGGGATGCCGACCACCGCGGTCGGGCCGGTGGCCGACGAGATCACGCCGACCTTCATCGGCTGCGCCTCGGCGGCGAGGGTGACGAAGGCGGCAAGCGCCAGGGCGAGGACGGGTTTCATCAGGTCTCCTGAGGTCGTGGGACGTTGCTGGGATGGCGGTCAGAGGGTGAGGCTGCCGACGCTGGTGCCGCCACAGACGTAGAGCACCTGGCCGGTCACGAAGCCGTTGGAGGGGTCGGCGAAGAAGGCCACCGCGCGCGCGACGTCGGCGGCCTCGCCGAGCCGCTTGACCGGCACGGCGGCGGCGAGCGCGCGTTCCTTGTCGCTGCCTGCGGGCACGACGTCGAAGAACATGTCGGTGCGGATCGGCCCGGGAGCGACCACGTTGACGGTGATCCCGTCGGCGGCGAGCTCGAGCGCCCAGGTGCGGGCCATGCCGAGCATGCCGGCCTTGGTCGCCGAATACGCGGTGCGCGTCGCCAGCCCGAGCGCCGCGCGCGAGGACAGCAGCACGACGCGGCCGAAGCGCGCCGCGCGCATCGCCGGCAGCGCCGCCTGCACGAGCTGGATCGCCGCGCCCAGGTGCAGGTCGACCAGCGCGTCGAGGTCGTCGAGCCTCACGTCCGGCAGCAGCGCCGGCCGGATCACGCCGGCGTTGTGGATCACCGTGGTGAGACCCGGGAAGCGCGCCACCAGTTCGCGCGCCGCCTCGGCCGTCGCGGCGCGGTCGGCGAGGTCGACCTCGATGCTGTGCATCCGTGCGTGGTCGATGTCGGCGCGCCGTCGCGCCAGCGACACCACCTGGTAGCCGCGCGCGAGCAGGTCCTCGCAGATCGCGCGGCCGATGCCGGCGCTGCCGCCGGTCACAGCAGCGATGCTCGGCGCGTCGTGCATGCGCCCTCCTCCACCAGCGCCAGCACGCGCAACGGCGAGCCGCTGCCCTTCTCGATCTTCAGCGGCGGGCAGACGAGCACCGCGCCGGTCGGCGGCAGGCGGTCGAGGTTGGCCAGGCACTGCAGGCCGTAGCGCCCCGCGCCGTGCATGAAGTAGTGGCACGGGTACGGCGGGCGCAGGTGGAAGCCCTGGCCGGCGTCGGTGCCGATCGCCTCCGAGCCGAAGCCGAGCACGTCGCGCCGCTCGACCAGGAACTGCACCGCCTCGCTGCTCGGCCCGGGCGTGTGCTGGCCTTCCTCGTCGAAGTTCTGGTAGGCCTCGGGGTCGGTGCGCTTGGACCAGTCGGTGCGCATCAGCACCCAGGCGCCGGCCGGGATGCGGCCATGCTCGGCCTCGAAGGCCTCGATATCGGCCACCGTGAGCAGGTAGTCGGGGTCGGCCTTCACCTTGTCGACGCAGTCGATCACGCAGGCCGGTGCGACCAGGTGCTGCACGGGGATGGTGTCGACCGAGTTGTTCGGCAGGTCGCGCCCGCTGATCCAGTGGATCGGCGCGTCGAAGTGCGTGCCGGTGTGCTCGCCGCACGAGAAGTTGTTCCAGTACCAGCCCGGCCCGCGCTCGTCGTACCTCGACACCTCCTCGATGCGGAACGGCCAGCACTGCCCCATCTCGGGCGGCAGCGCGATCTGCGGGAAGTCGGGCGACAGCGTCTGCGTCAGGTCGACGACCTTGATGCGGCCGGTGACGAGGGCGGCGGTGAGTGCGCTGAGCAGGGTGGGTTGGGTCATGTGGCTCTTTGCCATCAGCGGCGTACCGCGGCAGGCGGTACCCGGGCCGGGCTCATGCGTTGGCGGTCGGCCCCGCGGGCCGACTTCGCTTGCGATGCTCGGGCCGGGGTCGCGCGGCACAACTCGCTTCGCGACCTGCGGTCGCTGCGCTCGGACAGATGCCGCGAGTCAGTCCACGATGCGCGCGCCTGGCGGCGCGCGCCGACCCCGGCCCTGCGCTTCTCGCCGCCACTAAATCGCCCGTCCCGGGTACCGCCTGCCGCTCGAGCCACGCTCGTTGTCCTCGTCGAGCGCCACCGGCGGTTGTGCAAAGGGGCGGGCGGGCAGGTCGCGCAGCGCATATGAGCCGCCGAGGCGCGCAGGGCGCGTGGCCAGCGCGCGCAGCGCGCCACGTGAACTGACTCGTCGCATCTGTCCGAGCGCAGCGAACGCAGTGAGCGAAGCGAGTTATGCGACGGGCCACGAGCCCGAGCACCGCAGGGCAGCCTGCGCCGCCA
>JBLMVT010000133.1:0-5259 GCA_050256835.1 Betaproteobacteria bacterium
TGCAGATGAAGCTCGAGAAGTACCGCCTCGACCGCCTGCCCGAGATCGTCTCGCAGATGATGAAGCCGGTCGAGAAGATCGACAGCATCCGCATCCATCACGTCAGCGGCTTCGGCGCCACCCAGGGCGGTGCGGCTACGGGCACCGATGGCGGCGCCGGCAAGGCGCCGGTGGCACAGGTGATGGACAGCATCCTCGGCATGGCGCTGCAGCTGCCCGCGCTGAAGAGCATCGGCGAGCAGATCGGCGTCGACCTGTCGAACGCGGTCGAGGTCGGGCCGCGGCGCGGCACGCCCGGCGCCTCCGGGGGCGAGCCGGCCTGAGCCGGCGCCCGCCCCGTTCCTTTCCTTCCTTGCTCAACCAGGAGACTTCGATGAGCCTCTCGCGTCGTGACTTCCTCGCCACCGGCGGCTCGGCCATCGGCCTCGGCACGTTCGGCGTCGCCCTTCCTCTCGAGACGGCGCTCGCGCAGGGCGGGCCGATCAAGCTCGGCTCGGTGCTCGACAACTCGGGCAACCTCGACGCCTACGGCAAGCCGATGGTGATGGCGACGCAGCTCGCGGTCGAGGACATCAACGCCGGCGGCGGCCTGCTCGGCCGCAAGGTCGAGATCGTGCAATACGACTCGCAGTCGGACATCGCGCTCTACACCAAGTACGCGCAGCAGCTGGTGCGCGACGACAAGGTCGACGTGGTGCACGGCGGCATCACGTCGGCGTCGCGCGAGGCGATCCGCCAGACCTTCCGGCGCGCCAACACGCTGTACTTCTACAACGTGCTGTACGAGGGGGGCGTCTGCGACCGCAACACCGTGTGCACCGGCGTGACGCCCGCACAGTCGGTCGAGCCGATCATCGAGGTCGCGCTCAAGCAGTGGGGCAAGAGCGCCTACGTGCTGGCCGCCGACTACAACTACGGCCAGATCACCGCCAAGTGGCTGGCGCACTACATCCAGCAGGGCAAGGGCTCGCTGCTGAAGACCGACTTCTTCCCGCTCGACGTGGCCGACTTCGGCTCGACGATCGCCAAGATCCAGGAGGCCAAGCCGAAGTTCGTGGTCGCCGCGCTGGTCGGCGGCGCGCACATGTCGTTCTTCCGCCAGTGGGCCGCGTCGGGGATGAACAAGAAGATCCCGCTGTGCTCGACCACCTTCGGCCTCGGCAACGAGCAGCTCGCGCTGTCGCCGGCCGAGGGCGACGGCATCCTGATCGCCGGGACCTTCAGCCATGAGGCCAAGACGCCGGCCAACCAGCAGTTCCTCGCGAAGTGGGCCAAGCGCTTCGGCGATTCGAAGGCCGTGCACGAGATCGCCGTGTCGCAGTACCAGGGCATCCTGCTGTGGGCGGCGTGCGTCAAGAAGGCAAGGTCGCTCGACCGCGCCAAGGTGCTGGCGGCGATCGAGTCGGGGGTGTCGATCGAGGGCCCGGGCGGCACAGTCACGCTCGACCCGAAGACGCACCACGCCATCCTCGACGTCAAGGTGATGGAAGTGAAGGACCAGAAGCTGGTCATCAAGCAGGAGTTCAAGGCGCGCAAGCCGGTCGACACGGCGCAGTCGTGCGACCTGTCGAAGAACCCGAACGACAACACCCAGTACGAGGTCAAGGTCTGAGCGCGAGGCGCCAGCGATGGACTACGCCGCCGTCGTCCTGCTCGAGATCGTCTACATGATCGCCTTCCTCGTGCTCACCAGCGCGGGGCTGGCGGTGGTGTTCGGGATGATGCGGGTCATCAACCTCGCGCACGGCGAGCTGGTGATGATCGGCGGCTACACGACCATCGCCTGCGCCAAGGCGGGCATGAACATCTACCTGGCGATGCTGGTGGTGTCGCCGCTGGTGGTCGGGGTGATCGGGCTGGTGGTCGAGCGGCTGGTCGTGCGGCGCCTGTACGGCCGCATGATCGACACCATGCTCGCCACCTGGGGGCTGTCGCTGCTGCTGGTCGGGCTGGTCACGCTGATCTTCGGCAACACCGCCGTCAGCGTGCCGGCGCCGATCCCCGGCTACCAGCTCGGCGCGTTCCAGATGGGCGGCTACAACCTGTTCATCATCGCGGTGGCGGCGCTGCTCGTGCTCGTCCTGTGGCTGGTGCTGCGCTTCACGCGCGTCGGCCTGATCGCGCGCGGTGCCATGCAGAGCGCCGAGGTCGCGGCCTCGCTCGGCTACGACCCGAAGACGGTCTACATGTGGACCTTCGGCGCCGGCGCCGCGATCTCGGGGCTCGCCGGCGGCGTGCTGGCGCCGCTCACCGGACTGCTGCCGTCGTCGGGCGGCGCCTACATCGCCAAGGCCTTCATCACCGTCATCACCGGCGGCGCGGCGGTGATCACCGGCACGCTGTCGAGCGCCGTGGTGCTCGGCGCGGTCAACCAGCTCGTCTCGTTCGGCTCGACCCCGGTGATCGGCGAGATCGCCATGCTCGCGCTGGCTGTCGTGCTGCTGCGCCTGATGCCGCAGGGCGTCACGGGGCGGTTCTTCCGCAATTCGACGTGACGCGCCGGAGGACGCTGGCAATTCGTACGCATCGCGGCAGGCGGTACCCGGGCCGGGGTCATGCTTTGGCGGACGGCTGCCGGCTCATACCAAGCGGAGCGCCCTGGCCGCCCGCCCCTTTGCCGCGCTGCCGATGCGAACGACCGAGCCGATGACATGACCAACGACTTTCCCAGCGCCGGCCGCATCCGCTGGGGCTGGTTCATCGCCGTCGCGATCGTCCTGTTGCTGCTGCCGCTGGTCGCCGACACGCACACGGCGACGCTGCTGGCGATCTGGGCGCTGTTCGCGCTCTCGCTCGGCCTGATGTGGGGCTACGCCGGCATCCTCAGCTTCGGCCATGCGGCCTACTTCGGGCTCGGCGCCTATACGTACGCGATCACCGCGATGAACGCCGGCGAGAGCACGGCCGCCTGGCTGCTGGCGATCCTGCTGCCGGCCTGCGTCGCGGCGGTGATCGGCGCGATGATGTTCTACGGGCGCATCAGCGACGTCTACTTGGGCGTCATCACGCTGGTGTTCGCGCTGATCCTCTCCAAGTTCATGGGGGCGACGGCCGGCGAGGCCTATCGCATCGGCAACGCGCGGCTCGGCGGCTTCAACGGCATCCCGGCGTTCCCCATCCTCAACGTGCCGGGCGACCCGGGCACCCAGATCTACGGCAGCGGGCTGTATTACGTCGTCGTCGTCTGCCTGCTCGGCTGCTACCTCGTGGCCCGGGGGGTGCTGGCCAGCGCGTTCGGCCGCACGCTCATCGGCATTCGCGAGAACGAGGCGCGCGTCGAGCTGCTCGGCTACAACGCGCCGGCGTACAAGACGGCGATCTTCGCGCTCACCGCGGCGATGGCGGGGCTGGCCGGCTGCCTGTACGCGAGCTGGGCCGAGATCGTCACGCCGTCGCTGTTCGGCCTGGGTCAGTCGGTCGAGGTGATCATCTGGGTCGTCGCCGGCGGGCTCGGCACGCTGGTCGGGCCGGTCCTCGGCGCGGTGCTGCTCGGACTGCTCAAGCTGCTGCTCGGCGAGCAGACGCTGATCGACAACTCGCTCGTGCTCGGCGCGATCCTGGTGCTGGTCGTGCTGCTGCTGCCGCGCGGGTTGGTGCCGTCGCTGGTCGCGTGGAATCGGCACCGCGCGCGCACAGGGGCGGGCAAGGGGCGCGCGAAGGGCGGGCGGCGCCGGCCGGTCGCGCCGGCCGAGGCACGATGAACGGCCCCCGCGCGAGGGTGCGGCCGTGAGCGAGCCCGTCGTCGAGACGCGCGAGCTGTCGATGCGCTTCGGCGGGGTGCTCGCCGTCAACAACGTCGACCTCACGCTGCGCGAGCGCGAGCTGCGCTGCCTGATCGGCCCGAACGGCGCGGGCAAGAGCACGCTGTTCAAGTGCCTGACCGGCCAGCTGCGGCTGACGCCGGCCAACGGCCGCGTCCTCATCCGCGGCCAGGACGTGACCGGCTGGCGGCCCTACGAGATCGTGCGCCTGGGCGTCGGCATCAAGACCCAGGTGCCGTCGGTGATGAACGGCCTCACGGTGTGGGAGAACGTCTGGCTGGCGGCGCGCCGCACGCACGGGCACGAGGGCTCGCGCGGCGAAGTCGAGCGCATCGTCGACGAGCTGGCACTGGCGCCGGTGATGCGCCGCCAGGTCGGCGAGCTGGCGCACGGCCAGCGGCAGATCGTCGAACTGGCGCTGGTGCTCGCGCAGGGTCCGTGGCTGGTGCTGCTCGACGAGCCGGCAGCCGGCATGACCGGCGCCGAGACCGAGCGCCTGGTCGAGCTGATCCGGCGCATCAACCAGAGCGCCACCGTCGTCGTCGTCGACCACGACATGCACTTCGTGCGCATGCTCGGCGGCAAGGTCACCGTGCTGCACCAGGGAGCGATCCTGATGCAGGGTGGCGTCGAGCAGGTGCTCGCCGACGCGCGTGTGCGCGAGGTCTACATCGGCAGCCGGGCGAAGTGATGCAGCGCGACTCGATCAGGGAACTCCCCGTGGCCGAGGCCGACAGCGCGGCGGCAGCCCCCGACCTCGTGCTCGACGTCGCCGAGCTGCGCGCCGGCTACGGTCACGTGCCGGTGCTGCACGGCGTGTCGCTGCAGCTGCGCGAGGGCGAGGCGCTGGGCATCGTCGGCCACAACGGCATGGGCAAGACGACGCTGCTGAAGGCGCTGGTCGGGCTGCTGCCGGTGCGCGGCGGGCGCATCGCGCTCGACGGCGTCGACGTGACGCGCGCGCCGGCGCACCGCCGAGCGCAGATGGGCGTCGGCTACGTGCCGCAGGGGCGCGGCATCCTGCCGGGCCTGAGCACGCTGGAGAACCTGCGGCTGGCCTGGCGCCCGGACTCCGGCGAGAGCGAGGCGCAGGCGATCGAGCGCGTCGTCGACCGATTCCCGCGCCTGCGTCCGCTGCTCGAGCGGCGCGGCGGCGCGCTGTCGGGCGGCGAGCAGCAGATCCTCGCGCTGGCACGCGCGCTCGTGCCCGCGCCCTGGCTGCTCCTGCTCGACGAGCCGAGCGAGGGCATCCAGCCGTCGATCGTGCAGGAGATCGGCGCCACGCTGGCCGCGCTGCGCACCTCGCAGAAGCTGTCGCTCGTCATCGTGGAGCAGAACCTCGACCTCGTGCTCGACGTCGCCGACCGCGTGGCGGTGATGGAGCGCGGCCGCGTCGCGCGCGAACTCCCGGCCGGCGAACTGCGCAACGGCGCGGTTGCCGAACTGCTCGGCCTCGGCGCGGTGCGTTCGACGCCTACAGCGCCGGCGCCCGCCGAGC
>JBLMVT010000134.1:0-10571 GCA_050256835.1 Betaproteobacteria bacterium
CACGAAGATCTCGCCGGCCAGGCCGAGGAGGTACAGCAGCACGCCCGACACGCCCACCAGCGACCAGCTGCGGCCGAGGAAGTCGACCCGCTCGGCGCCGATCGCCTGCAGCACGCCGGCCGCCAGCGTCACCAGCAGCAGGCCGACGCCGAGCAGCAGGATGTAGCAGTACGGCAGCAGCGCCGAGACGATGAAGTGGCGGCGGCGGATCGCAACGCGGTGGAGGAAGATCACCGACATCGCGTTCTCGAGCACGGTGAAGCCCAGCGAGCTGAAGAACAGCATCGTCACCGCGAGCACCGGCCCGAGCACGTCGCGGTGCGACAGGAAGGCGGCCAGCTCGCCGACCACAGCGTGCGACTGGCCGGGCACGATCCATTCGAGGTAGCGGCCGATGGTGCCGAGCAGCTCGGCCTGGTCGACCAGGTGCGACAGCGCGATCACGATCAGGATCAGCAGCGGCACGATCGACAGCAGCGCGTAGTAGGCAACCGCGCCGGCCAGCAGGAGCCCCTGGTTGGCGCGGAACGCGGCCAGCGTGCGCAGCATGAAGGCGCCGGGGTGGCGCAGCAGGGCAAGGGCCGGGCTGTCGTGTCGCATCGTCGCGCACGATACGCCGGCAGGGCGCGTGCCCGGGGCCGCCCCGCCCGCGGCATGACGGCGCGCAAACGCGTACGATGCGGCGCTTCGTCAACCCCGGGAGCCCTCGATGCGTACGAACGCCGCCCTGCGCCGCGCCCTGCTCGCCGCCGCCATCACCGCCGGCCTCGCCGGTTGCTCGATGATGCCCATGTCGAAGGACCGCGTCGGCTTCGGCGCGACGCTGTCGGGCGCCGCCGAGGTGCCGCCGAACGGCTCAGCCGGCAGCGGCAACGCGCGCATGGAACTCGACAAGTCGAGCAACGTGCTGCGCTGGACGGTGAGCTACGCCGGGCTGACCGGGCCGGCCACCGCCGGCCACATCCACGGGCCGGCGCTGCCCGGGCAGAACGCGGGCGTCATCGTGCCGTTCAAGGGCGGCGTGGCCAGCCCGATCCAGGGCGAGGCGACGCTGACGCCCGAGCAGGTCGCCGACCTGATGGCCGGCCGCTGGTACGTCAACCTGCACACCGCCGCGAACCCCGGCGGCGAGATCCGCGGCCAGCTGACGCCGATGCCATAGTTCGGGTGTTTCGCGCGGCGGCCGGCGTGGCGGGGCCGGCGTGTCGTCAATGGGCCGTCACGCCGAGCCAGCGGTCGAGCAACGCCGGCTCCCTTTGCAGCGCGGCGCTCGGGCCCTGGTGCACGACGCGGCCGCGCTCGAGAACGACCGCGTCGCGCGTGATCGGAAGGATCTGGTGCGCGTGCTGCTCGACGAGGATGACCGCGGTGCGTCCCTCGGCGACCAGCCCGGCGATGACCGCCAGAAGCCCCTTGGCGATGAGCGGGGCGAGTCCCTCCAGCGGCTCGTCGAGCAGCAGGATCTTCGGGTTCAGCATCAGGGCGCGGCCGATGGCGAGCATCTGCTGCTCGCCGCCGGAGAGCTGGTTTCCCATGTTCGCGGCGCGCTCCTGCAGCCGCGGGAACATCTCGTAGACCTTCTTCAGCCCCCACGGGCCCGGGCGCGCGCCGACCGTCAGGTTCTCCTCGACGCTGAGCGAGGCGAAGATGTCGCGCTCCTGCGGGACCCAGCCGAGGCCCGCATGCGCGCGCCGGTGGCTCGGGACGCCGACGATGTCCTGCCCTTCGAAGCGGATCGAGCCGCGGCTCTGGCGCGTCGCGCCCATCAGGGTCGCCAGCAGCGTGGTCTTGCCCATGCCGTTGCGGCCGAGCAGCGCCAGGCTCGCACCCTCGTCCATGGCGAACGAGACGTCTTCCAGGACCGTGGCGCCGCCGTAGCCCGCCCAGAGGCCATCCACCTCGAGCAGCCTAGCCATGCGCGGCCTCGCCGAGGTAGACGCTCCTGACCTGCGGGTCGGCGGCGATGGCCTGCGGGTCACCCTCGGTGAGGATGGCTCCGCCCACGAGCACCGTGATCCGGTCGGCGAAGCGGAAGACGAGATCCATGTCGTGCTCGATCAGCAGGATCGTCACCGAGCGTGGCAGCCGCGCGATGGTCTCGAACAGTTCGCGGCTCTCGCTGGTCGGCACGCCGGCCGCCGGCTCGTCGAGCAGCAGCACCGTCGGCTGGGCGGCCAGCGCGAGGGCGATCTCGATCAGGCGCTGCCTGCCGTAGGCGAGATCGCGGGTGCGCTGGTGCGCCACCTCGGCGAGCCGCAGCTGCGACAGCAGTGCCGCCGCCTCGTCGACGGCGCGCGCATGCGCGATCACCGGCCGCCAGAAGCGCGTGGCGAGGCCCATGCGTTCGCAGACCGCCATGGTGACCGACTCCATGACGGTGAGGTCGGCGAACAGGCGGTTGATCTGGAAGGTCCGGGCCAGCCCCTTCGCGACGCGGCGGTGCTGCGGCAGGTGGGTCACGTCCTCCCCGTGCAGGCTGACGCTGCCGGCCGTCGGCTCCAGGAACCCGGTCAGCAGGTTGATGAGCGTCGTCTTGCCCGCGCCGTTCGGCCCGATCAGCGCATGCCGGGCGCCGTCGCGCACCCCGAGCGAGACGTCGTTGGTGGCCATGAAGCCGCCGAACTGCTTGGCGAGATTGCGGGTCTGCAGCGCCATGTTCATCGCCAGCCTCCCGGCAGCCCCTTTGACAGGCGGCGCAGCAGGCCCATGATCCCGTCACGCGCGAACAGCACCACGGCGATCAGCAGCAGGCCGAGCCAGAACTGCCAGTACTGCGGGTTCAGGTCCGAGAGGAAGTGGTGCACCGTCATGAAGACGATGGCGCCGAGCATCGCGCCGTAGAGGCTGCCCGTGCCTCCGAGCACGACGATCAGCAGCAGTTCGGCGGAACGCGAGAAGCTGAGCACGTCGATCGAGACGAACTGCGTGGTCTGCGTCAGCAGGGCGCCGGCAATGCCGGCATAGATCGCGCCGACGGTGAAGATCGCCACCAGGCGGGCGTTGACGGGCGTGCCGAGCGCCGGCATGCGCGAGGCGTTCTGCCGGATGCCGTGCAGCGACAGCCCGAACGGCGAATGGACGATGCGCCGCGCGACCCAGAACAGCACGAACAGCACGACCACGGTGTAGACGTACGCCGTCTTGCCGTACAAATCGAACGCGAACAGGCCGAGCAGCGGCTTGACCTCCACGCCCTGCAGCCCGTCCAGCCCGCCGGTGATGCGGGTGGCCTGGTTGGCGGCGACGTAGAGCATCGACGCCAGACCGAGCGTCACCATCAGCCGCGTCAGGTCGGCGCCGCGAAGCACCAGGAAGCTGCTGGCGAACCCCGCCAGCCCGGCCACCACCCCGACCGCGAGCAGGCCGAGCAGCGGGTCGCCCAGGCCGGCGCGCGCGATCAGGCCGGCGGCATAGGCGCCGATGCCGAAGAACGCCGCGTGGCCGAGCGAGACGATGCCCGCGTAGCCGAGGATGAGATCGAGCGAGATCGCGAACAGCGCCGTGATCGCGATCTGCGAGAGCAGCGCGAGGTCGTCCGGGAACAGGAAGTACGCCAGCACCGGCAGCGCCCAGAAGACGAACTCGGGCGCGCGCCACTTCGCGGCCTCGCGCAGCGGCCCGACGTCGAACGGCGCCGCCGGCGCGGGCGCCGAATGCGCCGTCGCGACAGGGGCGCCGTCCACGGAGCTCATCTGGGCGCGCGGCGGCCGAACAGGCCCTGCGGGCGGACGATCAGCATCACGACCATCACGGCATAGATGACGAACGAGCCGACCTGCGGGACGTAGTACTTGCCCGCGACGTCGCACACGCCCAGGATCAGCGAGGCGTAAAGCGACCCCTGGATGTTGCCGCCGCCGCCCACGGCGACGACGATCAGGAAGTAGACGATGTACTTGATCGGAAATTCCGGGTCCATGCCGAGCAGCTCGATGCCCAGCGCGCCGCCGAGTCCGGCCAGCGCCGAGCCGAGCGCGAAGGTGACGACGAAGACGCGGTCCACGTCGATGCCGGTGCCACGCGCGGCGCGCGGGTTGTCGACCGACGCGCGCAGGCGCGCGCCGAAGCGCGTGCGCGCCACCAGCCACTGCAAGCCGATGGCCAGGGCCAGGCCGATGACGATCAGCAGCAGCCGGTAGACCCCCATGTCCAGCCCCGGGAGATGCCATTGCCCGGACAGGGAGGCCGGCAGCTGCAGCGGCTGCTGCTGCGAGCCGAACAGGTAGGTCGCGCTGGACATCGCGACGAACACGAGGCCGATCGAGAACAGCACCTGGTCGAGGTGGGAGGCGCCGTACAGACGCCGGTAAAGCGTGCGCTCGAGCACCACGCCGGCGAGCGCCGAGGCCAGCGCCGCCAGCGGCAGCGAGGCCAGGAACGGCACGCCGGCGCGGTTGAGCAGCGCTACGCAGACGTAGCCGCCCAGCATCGCGAAGGCACCGTGCGCGAGGTTGACGAAGTTCATCAGCCCCAGCGTGACCGACAGGCCGACGCTGATCAGGAACAGCAGCATGCCCTCGGCGATGCCGTCGAACAGCACGGTCACGCCAAGGCCTCCGCGCGACGATCCTGGTCGATGCCCGCGCTCGTGCGCGGGGCCGCGCCGCGCGTCACTCCTTGCCCGGGTCGGCGACGTTCGGGAAGGAGTCGAACTCGACGTTCTGCAGCTTGCCGCCGACGCGCTCGACCTTGCGGATGTAGATCGTCTGCACGATGTCGCGCCCGGCGTCGATCGCCACCGGGCCGCGCGGGCTCGTCCACTTCATGCCCTTGGCGGCGGCGGCGAACTTCTCCGCGTCGGCGCTGCCGCCCGTCTTGGCCAGGACCAGGTCGATCAGGTGCATGCCGTCGTAGCCGCCCACCGACATGAAGTTGGGCCGGTCCTTCGGATACGCCTTCTCGTACGCCGCGGTGTAACTCGCGTTTTCGGGCGACTTGTGGGACTCGGAGTAGTGGAACGACGTGACGAGGCCGAGCGCCGAATCGCCGAGTGCGTCGAGGATGTCCTCGTCGGTGAGGTCGCCGGTGGCGATCACCTTGATGCCGTCCTTGGCGAGCCCGCGCTCGCTGAACCCCTTCATGAAGGCCACCGTGCCCGCGCCCGGCGGCAGGAACAGGAACACGGCGTCGGGCTTGGCGTCCTTGATGCGCTGCAGGAACGGGCCGTAGTCGGGGTTGGCCACCGGCGCCTTCACCTCGTCGACCACCTGGCCGCCGGCGGCGGTGAAAGTCTTCTTGAACTGCGCGCCGGCGTCGTAGCCGGGGCCGTAGTCGGCAATCAGGATGAAGACCTTCTTGATGCCGTTCTTGGCGGCCCACGTCGCGATGGGGGCGGTGTTCTGCGGCAGCGTCATCGACGTGCGCACGATGTACGGCGACTTCGTCGTGATGGCCGAGGTGGCCGCGTTCATCACGACCATCGGCTTCTTCGCCTCGGTGGCGATGGGTGCCACGGCGAAGGCCGACGGCGTCAGCCCGAAGCCGGCCAGGATGTCCACCTTATCCTTGACGACCAGCTCCTGCGCCAGGCGCTTGCTCACGTCGCCGGCGGTGCCCGGGCTGTCGTCCTTCACCACCAGCTCGACCGGGCGGCCGCCGACCGCGCCGCCGTGCGTCGACAGATACAGCTTGACGCCGTTCTGGATCTGCTTGCCGTAGGCAGCGAACGGGCCGGACATCGGCAGCACCAGGCCGATCTTGACGGGATCGGCCGCGTGGACGGCGCCGCTGGCGAGGGCGGCGAGCGCGAGGCCGGCGAGGTGGGTCTTCAGGCTCATCGAATGTCTCCTTCTGGGACGGGAGTTTGAGGGACGCAGGGCAAGTCGAGGCGACCTCGAGCGCACTCGCGGCGTGGCCGCCGCGTCGCATCCAGGTCGCACAGGCGGAACCTATAGCACGGATCGGGGGATGCGCCGGGGGTTGTGCCTCATCGCGGCGCACGCCCTTGACCTAAGGCAGGACGCCCCGCGCCGCGCCGGACCGCGGGGCGGATCGGCCGTTCGTTGAGGGGCCAACGATGGGCGGGGCACCGCCGACCGCGCGCAGGCGCGACGTCACGCGGCCTGCCTCGGCGCCGCGATCTCGTCGCGCAGCTCGATGTAGATGCGCCGGATGCGCGGCCAGCGGTCGCGGATCTCGCGCTCCATCGCGGCGATCGTCGCCGCCACCTGGCCGGCCGGCGTCGCCGGCTCGAAGGCGACGTCGACGGTGAGCAGCACCTCGTCGGGGCCGATGTACATGGACAGCGGCCACGCCACCGCGCGCACGCCGGGGCGCCCGAGCAGCGCCTCGCGGATCGCGCGTGCGGTGTCGCGGCGCAGGCCCTCGCCGACGAGCAGCCCGCGCGCCTCGCGCACCAGCAGCACCGCGACGCCGGCGAGCAGGACGCCGATCAGCACCGAGGCGGCGCTGTCCAGGCGCGGTTCGTCGAAGCGCTGGCTCGACCACACGCCGAGCGCGGCGATCGCCAGGCCGACGAGCGCGGCCGCGTCCTCCGCCAGCACCGTGTAGGTGCTCGGGTCCTTGCTGGCGTGCAGCGCGCGCCAGAACGGCCGCGTCCCGCTCTCGGCGAGGAACTGGCGCAGCGCGATCGTGAAGCTCGTGCCCTCGAGCAGCGCGGCCAGGGCGAGCACGACGTAGTTCCAGGTCGCGTCGCGCATCGGCTCGGGTTGGCGCAGGTTCAGCACGCCCTCGTAGACCGACACGCCGCCGCCGGCGCCGAAGA
Source organism: Betaproteobacteria bacterium (assembly GCA_050256835.1). Classification (GTDB taxonomy): domain Bacteria; phylum Pseudomonadota; class Gammaproteobacteria; order Burkholderiales; family Burkholderiaceae_C; genus JAMHWF01. The sequence continues at coordinate 6,725 of JBLMVT010000134.1, forward strand.
TCAGCACGGCGACGATCAGGCTCCAGAAGTACAGCTCCTTGCCGTGGCCGAACGGGTGCTCGGCGCTGGCAGGCCGCTGCGACAGCCGCATGCCGACCAGCAGCAGCAGCCCGTTGCCGGTGTCGACCGTCGAGTGAATGCCTTCGGACAGCATGGCCGAGCTGCCGGTGATGCCGGCGACGACGAACTTGGTGACCGCGATAGCCACGTTGGCCGCGATCGCCCCGTACACCGCCCGCTTCGATTCGGCCATCGGCCCGGCGGCGGCAAGGCCCGTGCCCGCAGCCCCGGCCCGCCGATTGCCGGCACGCGGCCTGCATGGCCACGCCGACCCCGTCTCCGCAAGCGCCGCGCGAAGTGGCGCGCAACACGGCCTTCGTCGTGCTCGCGCTGATCGTTATCGGCCTGCTCGCCTGGAAGCTCGCGCCGGTGTTCCTGCTGCTGTTCGGCGGCATCCTCGCGGCGACCGCGCTGCGGGCGCTGGCTGGGCCGCTGGAGCGGCGCCTGGGCCTGAAACAGGGCGCCGCGGTGGCGCTGGCGGTGCTCGTCGTGTTCGCCGTCGCCGGGCTGCTCGGCTGGCAGATCGGCGACCGCATGGCCGCGCAGCTGGAGAACCTGCGCGAGCGGCTGCCCCAGGCGCTCGACGCGCTGACCGCGTGGCTGAACCGCCATGCCGTCGGGCTGGCGCTTCTCGAACTCTGGCGCGACGCGCGCGGCGCCGACGTGCCCTGGGCGCGCGTCGCCAGCGCCGCCACGCTCAGCGTGCGTGCCGTGTTCGACCTGTTTCTTGTGCTGGTGATCGGTATCTACCTCGCCGCGAACCCCGGCCTGTACCGGCGCGGCGTGGTGAGCCTGGTGCCGCGCCGCTGGCGCTCGCCGATCGACGATGCGCTGCGCCAGGCCGGCCATGCGCTGTCGCGCTGGCTGATGGGCCAGGTGGTGTCGATGAGTTTCGTCGGCAGCGCCACCGCGATCGGCCTGGCGCTGCTGGGCATGCCGCTGGCGCTGTCGCTCGGCGTGATCGCGGCAACGCTCGGCTTCATCCCGTTCTTCGGCGCCATCGGCTCGGGCGTGCTGGTGGTGCTGTTCGCCTTCGTGCAGGGGCCGACGCAGGCGCTCTACGTGGCCGCGCTCTGCCTGGGCATCCAGCAGGCGGAGAACCACCTGCTGGTGCCGCTGATCCAGCGCTGGTCGGTCAGCCTGCCGCCTGTGCTGTCGATCGTGGCGGCGGTCTTCTTCGGCGTGCTGTTCGGCGTCGTCGGCATCCTGCTCGCCGCGCCGCTGATGGTCGTCAGCGTGGTGCTGGTGCGGCGGCTGTACGTCGAGGAGGTGCTCGAGGCGCCCGCCTGAGCGGCCGTGCTACGCGGCTGCGCCGGCCTCCTCGTGCGTGCTGCCGTCGCGGATGCGGTACAGCCGCCGGAAGGTCGGGATGATCTTCTCGTCGTGCGTCACGACGATGATCGCGGTGCGGTACTGCGCGGCCATCTGCTCGAGCAGCGCCACGACGGCCAGCGCGCGTTCGCTGTCGAGCGGCGCGGTCGGCTCGTCGGCTAGGATGACCGGCGGCCGGTTGGCCAGTGCGCGCGCGATCGACACCCGCTGCTGCTCGCCGCCCGACAGCTCGGCCGGCTGGGCGCGCTGCCGGTGCGCCACATCGAGCGCCCCGAGCAGTTCGACGGCGCGCGCCCGCGCCTCGGCATTCGGCCGGCCGGCGAGCATCGGCAGCAGCGCGACGTTGTCGGTGACGTCGAGGAACGGGATGAGATAGGGCGCCTGGAACACGAAGCCGATGCGGTCCCGGCGCAGCGCGCGCAGGTTGCGGATCTTCCAGCCGTCGTCGTAGATGGTCTCGCCGTCGAGCCGCATGCGCCCGCCGCTCGGCTCGATCACCGCGCCCAGGCACTTGAGCAGCGTGCTCTTGCCCGAGCCGGAAGGGCCGATCAGGCCGACCACCTCGCCGGGCGCGACGGCCATGTTCACGTCCTTCAGCGCGTCGACGGCGGCCGCGCCCGTGCCGTAGCGCTTGCGCAGGCCCTCGATGCGGATGCCGGCGTCCATCGCGTCAGCCGCCGATCGCCGCCGCCGGGTCGACCTTCAGCGCGACGCGGATCGCCAGCGTGCTGGCCAGCGCGCAGATCAGCAGCGCCGCGGCCAGCCCGCGCAGCGCGTCGCCGGGCTCGAGCAGCACGTACTTGGGGAAGAACGGCGCCCACGCGGTGGCCGAGAGCTTGCCGACGACGAAGCCGACCGCGCCCAGCCCGAGCGCCTGCTGCACGATCATGCCGGCGATGCTGCGGTTGCTGGTGCCGATCAGCTTGAGCACGGCGATCTCGCGCATCTTGCCGAGCGTCATCGTGTAGATGATGAAGGCGACGATGGCCGCGCTGACGATCGCAAGGATGACCAGGAACATGGCGATCTGCCGGGCCGAGGTCGCGATCAGCTTGGCCACCAGGATCTCCTCCATCTCGGCGCGCGTGTAGGCCTGCAGGTGCTTCCAGCGGCCGATCGGTGCGGCCACCCGCGCGGGGTCGTGGCCGCCCTGCACCTGCACGAGCACGGCGTTGACGCTGCGGTTGTCGAGCTTCATCGCCTGCACCGCCTCGAGCAGGCCGGGCACGCCGGGGCGGTTCAGCCGCGGGTCGGCGCCGCTGCGCGCGCGCTCGTTGACGATGGCGTCGTTGTCCTTCAGGAACTGCGCCTCCTGCGCGTCCTTCAGTGCGACGAAGACCATCGGGTCGCCGCCCGAGGAGACCATGCGTCGCGTCAGGCCGACCACCATGTATTCGTGGCGGCGGAGGCGGATGCGCTCGCCGAGCCGGAAACCGGTCTTCACGTCGGCCACCGCCTCGTAGTGGCCGCGCGCGATGCGCCGGCCGTCGACCAGGTAGCTCGGCTCGCCGGGCTGGCCCGGCTCGAAGCCGACCACCATCGCGCGCACGTCGGCGCCGGCCTCGCCGCGCACCTGCATCGTCAGGTAGGTGACGTTGGCGGCGCGCGCCACGCCGGGCAGGCCGGCGATCGCGTGCACGGCGTCGTCGCGGAGGCTCGACGACTCGGCGTACGGGCCCTGCGTCTGCTGCTGCACGACCCACAGGTCGGCGCCGCTGTTGGCGAGCAGCGCGCGCGCATCGTCGACCATGCCGCGGTAGACGCCGGCCATCGTCAGCGTCACGCCGATCAGCAGGCCGAGCCCGGCGCCGGTGAGGACGAACCGGCTCCACGAGTGCAGCAGGTCGCGGCCGGCCAGGTTGATCATCGGCGCACCGGCAGCAGCGCGTCGACGACACGGATGCGGCTGTTGGCGGCGAGGTCACGCTCGCTGTGCACGACGACCAGGTCGCCGGCGGCGATCCCGTCGAGCACCTGCACGCGGCCGTCGAGTCCGGCCGCCCCCAGGCGCACCGGGACGAAGCGCGGCCGGCCGTCGCCGGCCAGCCAGACGCCCGTCTGGTCGCCGCGCTGGCGCACGCTGGCGTTGGGCACCACCAGCGAGGCCGGCGCCGGCGGCAGGCGGACGGTGACCTCGGCCAGCTCGCCGATCGATACCCCGGCCGGCATGCGGTCGAACGCGACCTGCACGATGCGTTCCTCGGTGACGCTGTCGCTGACCGCCTCGATGCGGGCGACCCGTCCGGCGAGCGGCGAGTCGGGGTTCGAGCGCAGGGCGACGGCGGCCGGCAGCCCGACCGCGAGCCCGGCGGCGCGACCCTGGTCGAAACGCGTCCTGACCCACAGCGAGGCCGGTTCGACCAGCCGGACGACGGGCTGGCCGGCCATCACCGCCGACCCCGGCTCGGCGTCGCGCCCGACCACCAGCGCGTCGGCCGGCGCCAGCAGGCGCAGC
>JBLMVT010000135.1:0-3722 GCA_050256835.1 Betaproteobacteria bacterium
CCGGCTTCGATCGAGTGTGCCGGCTCGACGCCCTGGCGCCGCCGCTCGGCGGCGGCCATGCGCGCGGCGACGCTCTCGGGCGTCTCGGCATAGAGCGCCTGCGCGACCGACGCCGGGCCGCGCACGTCGGACAGCGCCTGCACGACCAGCGTGCGCAGCAGCGCACCCTGGCGCAGCTCGATGCGCTCGCCGACGCGCAGCTCGCGCGACGGCTTGGCCGGCGCGCCGTTCACCGCGACGCGGCCCTTGTCGATCTCCTGTACGGCCAGCGCGCGGGTCTTGACCAGGCGCGCTGCCCACAACCACTTGTCGAGGCGCACGCCCGAGCGCTCGCCGCCAGGCGCCGCCTTCATCACGCCTTCGCGCCGGCGGCCAGCGCATGCCGCCTCTGCGCCTCGAGGATGGCGGCGTCAGGCGCTTTCGTCGGCCAGCCCTGCAGGTGGCGGATCGCCAGGTCGGCGAGCGCGGCGATCCCGGCGTGCTGGTCGTTCAGGCACTCGATGTAGTGAAAATCGCGCCCGCCGGCGGCGAGGAAGGCGGCGCGCGCCTCGATGCCGATCTCCTCCAGCGTCTCGAGGCAGTCGGCGGCGAACCCCGGACACATCACGTCGACGCGGCGCACGCCCTCGGCGGCGAGCCGGCGCAGCGTGGGCTCGGTGTAGGGCTCGAGCCAGCGCGCGCGGCCGAAGCGGCTCTGGAAGGTGACGAGCATCCGCTCGGGCGGCAGCTGCAGCCGTTCGCCGAGCAGGCGCGCCGTCTTGCGGCACTCGCAGTGGTAGGGGTCGCCGAGCTGCAGCGTGCGCTCGGGCATGCCGTGGAAGCTGAGCACGAGTTTCTCGCCCTGGCCTTCACGGCGCCAGTGTTCGCGCACCCGTTCCTCGAGCGCACGGATGTACAGCGGCTCGTCGTGGTAATGGTTGACGAAGCGCAGCTCGGGCAGGGCTCGCGTGCGCGCCGCCCAGGCGAAGACCGCGTCGAACGCGCTGGCCGTCGTCGCCGCCGAGTATTGCGGATACAGCGGCAGCACCAGCACGCGCGCGGCGCCTTCGAGCTTGAGCGCGTCGAGCGCGTCGGGAATCGACGGGCTGCCGTAGCGCATCGCCCAGCGCACGCGCACCGGATGGCCGCGCTCGCCGAGGTAACCGGCGAGCAGGCGTGCCTGCTTGTCGGTCCAGACGCGCAGCGGCGAGCCCTCGGCAGTCCAGATGCTCGCGTACTTGGCCGCCGATCGCCTGGGCCGCGTGCGCAGGATGATGCCGTGCAGGATGGGCCACCACAGCGCGCGCGGAATCTCGACCACGCGCGGGTCGGCCAGGAACTCGGCCAGATAGCGGCGCAGCGCGGCGGCGGTCGGCGCGTCGGGCGTGCCGAGGTTGCACAGCAGAACCGCCGTGCGCGCCGAGACCGCGCCGTGCTGCCATGCCGGCTCGGCGGCGAACCTCATGCGTTCGGCGTGCCGGCCAGCGCGTCGAGGTCGGCCAGCACCTGCGCGATCGCGATCGGCTTCGGCCAGAAGCCGCGCAAGCCGGCGTCCTCGCCCGCGGGCCAGGCGTACGCCCGCGAGTCGGCGGAGCACATGAAGGCCGGCGCGCCGGCCAAGCCGGGCAGGGTGCGCAGCCGGCGCAGCAACTCGGCACCGGTCATGTCGGGAAGGTTGGCGTCGATCACCAGGACGTCGGGCTGCCAGTTACCTGCCAGGCTCAGCGCCTCGGCGCCGTCCTCGGCGATGCGCAGCTCGATGCCGCCGCGCAGCCGCACCATTTCCTCGAACAGCAGCGCGTTGATACGGTCGTCCTCTACGTAGAGCATGCGCATGCGCGCATTGTCGGCCTTTGGCGCGGCGATCAGAGCCCCTGCAGCGGCAGCGTGTCGGCGAAGCGCAGCACCTCGAAGCGCACGCAGGCGGCCAGGGGGTCGGACAGCGGCGCGCCCAGCGCGATCACGCCGCTGCCGTGCAAGGTGCAGGTGCCGCGGCGCAGGCTGAGCGTCTCGCTGTCGTTGGCGAAGCGCACGTAGGTGCCGTTGTAGCTGAGGTCGCTGAGCTGGAAGGTGCCGCCGTGCCAGTCGATGCGGGCGTGCGAGCGCGACACCCGCGAGTCGTCGATGCAGTACGTCGCCTGCGGACTGCGGCCGAGCACGACCGGCAGCTTCGGGCCGGCGAAGACCCGGCTCAGGTCCATGCAGATCAGCCGGATCGCCTCGGGCTCGCCGCCCGGGGCGGCGTCGCCGATCTGCGTGGCCACGGTGTCGCTGCCGCGCGGCGCCTCGAGCAGGTGCACCTGCACCGGCTCGACGCGTCCGCGCAGCTGGATGCGGTTGATGTTGCGAAAGCGGGAACGCTCGCTGTCGCGCAGCGCTTCGAGCACGCTCGCCGTGGCCAGCGTCTCGTTGTCGCCGGCGTGGTCGAGCAGCCGGGCCGCGACGTTGACGGCGTCGCCGAAGCAGTCGCCGGCCATCTCGACGACCTCGCCGCGAGCAAGGGCGACCTGCAGCTTGAGCGCCGGGAAGCGGCCGCGACCGCGGCCGGCGCGCGCGGCAGCCAGCGCGATCGACTCATGCATGTCGTCGGCGGCCTGGACCGCCTGCCGCGGGTGGGCGAACGCCGCCATGAGGCCGTCGCCCAGCGTCTTCACGACCGTGCCGTCGCAGCGCTCGACCGTGCGTGAAAGCGCGGCGATGCTCTGCGTCACGACCTCGGTCGCCCGGGCGTTGCCGAGCGACTCGTAAAGTGACGTGCTGCCGCGCAGGTCGGCGAACAGCACCGTGCGCTCGAGGATCTGGCTCATGCCGAAGGCGAGCGTGACATAGCGCACGCAGTTTAACGAGAAAAGCATGGGGGCCGGTCGGTGCCCGGCGCCTGTGCCGTGAGCCCCGTCAAAGGTCGTCGAGGTTAGGTCGCGAGTTGCTCGACGCTCGCCGTGCGATCGCCGCCGCCCTCGCGGCGCGCGTACGGGCAACGTCGCTCAGAGGTTGTCTAGCTACGTGCGCAGCTCGTGCCTCCGGCGCAAGCTTGGTTGCGCCTTCCCGCTGCACGGGCGCGGCCGCCTTCCGCGGCACCTGTCTCGCCAATCAGAGATTGTCGAGATAGGTCCTGAGCTTGTCCGAGCGGCTCGGGTGCTTGAGCTTGCGGATCGCCTTGGCCTCGATCTGGCGGATGCGCTCGCGCGTCACGTCGAACTGCTTGCCCACCTCTTCGAGCGTATGGTCGGTGCTCATCTCGATGCCGAAGCGCATGCGCAGCACCTTGGCCTCGCGCGGAGTGAGGCTGTCGAGGATGTCCTTGACCACGTCGCGCAGGCCCGCCTGCATCGCCGCGTCGACCGGCGCGACGTTGTTGGTGTCCTCGATGAAGTCGCCCAGATGCGAGTCGTCGTCGTCGCCGATCGGCGTCTCCATCGAGATCGGCTCCTTGGCGATCTTCATGATCTTGCGGATCTTGTCCTCGGGGATCTCCATCTTCTCGGCCAGCGTCGGCGCGTCGGGCTCGAAGCCGAACTCCTGCAGGTGCTGGCGCGAGAGCCGGTTCATCTTGTTGATCGTCTCGATCATGTGCACCGGGATGCGGATGGTGCGCGCCTGGTCGGCGATCGAGCGCGTGATCGCCTGGCGGATCCACCACGTCGCGTAGGTCGAGAACTTGTAGCCGCGGCGGTATTCGAACTTGTCGACCGCCTTCATCAGGCCGATGTTGCCTTCCTGGATCAGGTCGAGGAACTGCAGGC
>JBLMVT010000136.1:0-7024 GCA_050256835.1 Betaproteobacteria bacterium
TCCCAACGCGGAGCGCAAGCACCGCCTGAACCGAGAGATCACCGCGCCGGAAGTCCGGCTCAGCGGCCCCGAGAACGAACCGCTCGGGATCGTCCCCATCCAGGAAGCGCTGCGCATGGCAGGCGACCTGGATGTCGATCTGGTCGAGATCGTCGCGCAGGCCAACCCGCCGGTCTGCCGGCTGATGGATTACGGGAAGTTCAAGTACCTGGAGCAGAAGAAGGCCGCCGAGCAGAAGGCCAAGCAGAAGGTCATCGAGGTCAAAGAAGTCAAGTTCCGGCCCGGCACCGACGAGGGAGACTACGCGATCAAGATGCGCAACCTGCGCCGCTTCATCGCCGAGGACGGCGACAAGGGCAAGGTCACCTTGCGCTACCGCGGCCGCGAGATCACCCACCAGGAGATCGGCATGCGGCTGCTCGAGCGCATCCGCGACGAACTGGCCGACGTGGCGGTGGTCGAGAACATGCCCAAGCTCGAAGGGCGCCAGATGATCATGGTGCTCGGGCCGAAGAAGAAGTAGTACCGGCGCACCTACACAGGGGCGCCACCACAAGCGTCTGCAGGCCGCCAAGTCCGCGAAGGGTTCGCGGCGCCTGCAGCGTCAATCAAACCAGGAGCAGTCATGCCCAAGATGAAGACCAAGAAGAGCGCGGCCAAGCGGTTCCGCGTCCGACCGGGGGGCACCGTCAAGCGGGGCCAGGCCTTCAAGCGCCACATCCTCACGAAGAAGACGACCAAGAACAAGCGCCACCTGCGCGGCGCCGTGAACGTGCACGACACGAACCTGGGCCATATGGCGCAGATGCTGCCGTTCGCCGGCCTCTGACCGTCTCGTCGAAAGGAGAACCGACATGCCTCGCGTCAAACGTGGCGTCACCGCCCACGCCCGCCACAAGAAGATCCTCGCGCTCGCCAAGGGTTACCGCGGCCGGCGCAAGAACGTGTTCCGCATCGCCAAGCAGGCCGTCATGCGCGCGGGGCAGTACGCCTACCGCGACCGCCGCACCCGCAAGCGCGTGTTCCGCGCGCTGTGGATCGCGCGCATCAACGCCGCCTCGCGCGAGCTCGGCGTCACCTACAGCAAGTTCATGGCGGGCCTGAAGAAGGCCTCGATCGACATCGACCGCAAGGTGCTGGCCGACATGGCAGTCAACGACCCGGCCGCCTTCGGCAGCATCGTCGAGAAGGTGAAGGCCCAGCTGGCCTGAGGCCGTCGTGCGGGGCCGCGCGCGGCCCCGCCCCTTCGAGGCCGCGGGCGCTGCAGCGGCCTTTTTTGTGCGTGGCGGGGAGATGAACGAACTCGATCGACTGGTGCGGCAAGCCGAGGACGATTTCGGCCAGACCGGTGCGCCCGCCGAGCTGGAGAACGCCAAGGCGCGCTTCCTCGGCAAGGCCGGCCGCGTGACCGAACTGCTCAAGGGCCTGGCCGCGCTCGACGCCGAGGCCAGGAAGCGGCGCGGCGCCGAGATCAACGCCGCCAAGCAGCGCATCGAGGCGGCGCTGCAGGCGCGCCGGCAGGCGCTGGCCGAGGCCGAGCTGCAGGCCCAGCTGCGCGCCGAGGCGCTCGACGTCACGCTGCCCGGCCGCCAGCGCGGGCCCGGCTCCGTGCACCCGGTGTCGCGCACGCTGGAGCGCATCGAGGCGATCTTCGGCTCGATGGGCTTCGAGGTCGCCGACGGCCCCGAGATCGAGACCGACTGGTACAGCTTCACCGCACTGAACAACCCCGAGAACCACCCGGCGCGCTCGATGCAGGACACCTTCTACGTCGACGTGAACGACGACGAGGGCCGCCCGCTCAACCTGCGGCCGCACACCTCGCCGATGCAGATCCGCTACGCACGTGCACACGCGGCTCGGCATGCGGGGCGCGATCCGATGCCCGAGATCCGCGTCATCGCACCGGGCCGCACCTACCGCGTCGACAGCGACGCGACGCATTCGCCGATGTTCCACCAGTGCGAGGGGCTGTGGATCGGCGCGAACGTCAGCTTCAAGGACCTGAAGGTCGTCTTCGCCGACTTCTTCCGCGCCTTCTTCGAGACCGACGCGCTCGAGCTGCGCTTCCGGCCATCGTTCTTCCCGTTCACCGAGCCGTCGGCCGAGGTCGACATCGCGTTCTCCAGCGGGCCGCTGCAAGGAAAGTGGCTCGAGGTCGCGGGTTCGGGGCAGGTGCACCCGAACGTGGTGCGCAACTTCGGGCTCGACCCGGAGCGCCATATCGGCTTCGCCTTCGGCATGGGCCCGGACCGCCTGACCATGCTGCGCTACGGTATCGGCGACCTGCGGCTGTTCTTCGAGGGCGACCTGCGCTTCCTGGCGCAGTTCCAGTAGGCGGAGAACGAGCGATGCAATTCCCCGAGTCCTGGCTGCGCGAATTCTGCGACCCGCCGCTGTCGAGCCAAGCACTCGCCGACCTGCTCACGATGTCGGGCATGGAGGTCGAGGAGCTGCGGCCGGTCGCGCCGCCGTTCAGCGGCGTCGTCGTCGGCCGCGTGCTCGCCGTCGAACGGCACCCGTCGGCCGACCGGCTGAGCGTGTGCCGCGTCGACGCCGGCCAGGCCGAGCCGCTCGACATCGTCTGCGGCGCGCCGAACGTGAAGGCCGGCATGAAGGCGCCGTGCGCGCTGGTCGGCGCCGAACTGCCGCCGGCCGAGCCCGGCGGGGCGCCGCTGCGCATCGGGCTGGGCCGGCTGCGCGGCATCGAGAGCCGCGGCATGCTGTGCTCGGCGCGCGAGCTCGGCCTGTCCGACGACCACAGCGGCCTGCTGGCGCTCGCCGACGACGCGCCGGTCGGCGCCGACGTGCGCGCGGTGCTCGACCTCGACGACCGGCTGTTCACGCTCAAGCTCACGCCCAACCTCGGGCACGTGCTCGGCATCCACGGCGTGGCGCGCGAGGTCGCGGCGCTGACCGGCGCGCCGCTGAAGGAGCCGCGCTTCGAGCCGGTGCCTCCGACGCATCGCGACACGCTGCCGGTGGCCGTCGAGGCGAGCGACCTGTGCGGGCGCTTCTCGGGCCGCATCGTGCGCGGCGTGAACACGAAGGCGGCGACGCCGCGCTGGATGGTCGAGCGGCTGGCACGCTGCGGCCAGCGGTCGGTCAGCGCGCTGGTCGACATCTCGAACTATGTGATGTTCGAGTTCGGTCGGCCGTCGCACATTTTCGATCTCGACAAGATCGACCGGCGCCTCGTCGTGCGCTGGGGTCGCCCGGGCGAGACGCTCGAGCTGCTCAACGGCAGCACGATCGAGCTGGATGCCGGGGTCGGCGTGATCGCCGACGCGAGCGGCGTCGAGTCGCTGGCCGGCATCATGGGCGGCGCAGCGACGGCGGTGTCCGATGCGACGACGAACGTCTACGTCGAGGCGGCGTTCTGGTGGCCCGAGGCGGTGGCCGGCCGCTCGCGCCGCTACGGCTTCTCGACCGACGCCGGCCACCGCTTCGAGCGCGGCGTCGATCCCGCGACCACCGTCGAGCACATCGAGCACATCACCCGGCTCATCCTCGACATCTGCGGCGGCAGCGCCGGGCCGATGGACGACCAGGTCGTCGCGCTGCCCGAGCGCCGCCCCGTGCGGCTGCGCGTCGCGCGCGCGGCCAAAGTGATCGGCATGCCGGTCAGCGAAGCCGAGTGCGCCGGTGTGTTCGAGCGCCTGGGCCTGCCGTTCACGCGCGAGGGCGCCGGCGAGCTGCTGGTCACGCCGCCGTCGTGGCGCTTCGACCTGCTGCTCGAGGAAGACCTGATCGAGGAGGTGATCCGCGTCCTCGGCTACGGCCGCCTGCCCGACACGCCGCCAGTCGCGCCGGTCACGGCGCACGCGCGGCCGGAGGCGCTGCGCGGCGTGCACGCGCTGCGCCGCGCGCTGGCCGAGCGCGGCTACTTCGAGACGATCAACTTCAGCTTCGTCGAGGAGCGCTGGGAGCGCGAGCTGGCCGGCAACGCCGACCCGATCCGCGTGCTCAACCCGATCGCCGCGCCGCTGGCGGTGATGCGCTCGAGCCTGCTCGGCAGCCTGCTCGAGGTGCTGCGCCACAACCTCGCACACAAGGCGAGCCGCGTGCGAGTATTCGAGGTCGGACGCGTCTACCAGCGCGATCGACAGGCGCCGGTCGGGCCGGTCGCCGTCGCGGGCGTGCACCAGCCGACGCGGGTGGCCGCGCTCGCGTACGGCGGCGCCGACGAACTGCAATGGGGCGTGCACGAGCGCGGCGTCGACTTCTTCGACGTCAAGGGCGACCTCGAGGCGCTGCTCGCGCCGCGCACGGCGCGCTTCGTGCCGGCCGAGCACCCGGCGCTGCACCCGGGTCGCTGCGCACGCGTCGAGCTGGACGGCCGACCGGTCGGCTTCGTCGGCGAGCTACACCCGCGCTGGCGCCAGGCCTGGGAGCTGCCGGCCGCACCGGTCGTGTTCGAGGTCGATGCCCAGGCACTGCTCGAGCGTGCGGTGCCGACGTTCGCGCCGCTGCCGCGCCAGCAGTCGGTTTGGCGCGACCTCGCCGTCATCGTCGGCGACGAGGTGACGCGCGACGCGCTGCTCGCGGCCGTCGGCGCCCGGCCGCTGCTGCGCTCGGCGCGCCTGTTCGACCTGTACAAGCCGGCCCGGCCGACGGCCGAGATCGGCGCGCGCGAGCACGGCGCGGCGCTGCGGCTGGAGCTGCGCGACGACGAGACGACGCTGACCGAAGAGCGCATCGATGCCGAGGTCGCCGCCGTGCTGCAGACGCTGCGCGAGCAGGTCGGCGCGCGGCTGCGCGGCTGATCGCGACGAGGACGGAGGGACCATGGACCGCACGCTGCTGCCGACGATCGAGACGCCGACGCTGACCAAGGCCGAGCTGGCCGACCTGCTGTTCGAGCGGCTGGGCCTCAACAAGCGCGAGTCCAAGGACATGGTCGAGGGCTTCTTCGACCTCGTCCACGCGGCGCTCGTGCGCGGCGAGGACGTGAAGCTCTCGGGCTTCGGCAACTTCGGCATCCGCCGCAAGGCGCCGCGGCCCGGACGCAACCCGCGCACCGGCGAGTCGATCCCGATCGCCGCGCGCAACGTCGTCACCTTCCACGCCAGCCACAAGCTCAAGGGCATCGTGCAGGGCGAAATCCCGGTCGGAACCGAGTTCGAGTAGAGTCGAAAGGCTCGCCGCCGCGCTGACCGATGTCGATGGAGAAAGCGCTTCCCGCCATCCCCGCCAAACGCTATTTCACGATCGGCGAGGTGAGCGAACTGTGCGGCGTGAAGCCCTACGTGCTGCGCTACTGGGAACAAGAGTTTACGCAGCTCAAGCCGGTCAAGCGGCGCGGCAACCGGCGCTACTACCAGCATCACGAAGTGCTGCTGATCCGCCGCATTCGCGACCTGCTGTACGAGCAGGGGTTCACCATCAGCGGCGCGCGCAACCGGCTGTCCGAGGCAGGGCACTCGCGGGCCGGCGCCAACGGCCACGATCGCGACGAACCGGCATTCGAGGCGGCCCCGGACGACGTGCCGGTGACGGGCGAGGCGTTGCTCGAGCCGCTGTCGATCGACGACATGCGCCGTGAGCTGCTGGCATTGCGCCGGCTGCTGTCGGACTGACCGTGGCCCGCCGCTATAATTGCACGCTCAGTCGGGGCGTAGCGCAGCCTGGTAGCGCACTTGCATGGGGTGCAAGGGGTCGCGAGTTCGAATCCCGCCGTCCCGACCAATCACAGCGCACTTCAAGAAGAGTTGCGCACCATCGCCACCCGGATCCGCTCGATCGCGTGCGAGGGACTCAGCCCCTTCGGGCAGACCTCGGTGCAGTTCATGATCGTGCGGCAGCGGTAGAGCCGGTAGACGTCGTCCAGGAACGCCAGCCGCTCGGAGGTCGCGCGGTCGCGGCTGTCGACGATGAAGCGGTAGGCCTGCAGCAGGCCCGCCGGCCCGATGAACTTGTCGGGGTTCCACCAGTACGACGGGCAGAAGCCGCTGCAGCAGGCGCACAGGATGCACTCGTACAGCCCGTTCAGGCGGTCCCGCTGCTCGGGCGACTGCAGTCTCTCGCGCTCGGGCGGCAGCTCGTCGTCGATCACGTACGGCCGGATGGCGTGGTAGTGAGCGAAGAACTGCGACATGTCGACGATCAGGTCGCGGATCACCGGGAACCCGGGCAGCGGCTTCAGCACCACCGGCTGGGCAAGGGTCTTGAGCGGCTGGATGCAGGCCAGACCGTTGCGGCCGTTGATGTTCATCGCGTCCGAGCCGCAGACGCCCTCGCGGCACGAGCGCCGGAACGATAGGCTCGGGTCCAGCCGCTTCAGCCCCTGCAGCGCGTCAAGCAGCATGGTGTCGCGCTCGCCGGGCACGAGTTCGTACTCCTGCATGCGCGGCCGCGTGTCGGCATCGGGGTCGTAGCGGTAGACGCGGAACTTCATCGACGGCGCTTTCATGCAGCGGCCGCTGCCAGCGTCAGCACGGTGCGGACCAGCACGCCGGCCAGCAGCACCGCGACGATGCCGAGGATCGCCAGGCGCAGTCCGGCGTGGTGCACGTAGTCGAGCACCACGTCGCGCGCGCCAATCCAGGCGTGCAGGGCCAGCGCCAAATAGCCGACGATGATCAGCACGGCACCGTGCGTGGACGTGGCGAGCTCACGCCACGCCGCGAACCCCGGAGGCCGCAGCAGCACGTTGACCACCGCGAGCAGCAGCAGTAGCAGCAGCAGCAGCGCGGTGAGCCGCTGCACGACCCAGGCCGACTGCCCGGCGAAGAGCCTCATGCCAGCCACCTGAGCGCCGTCACCGCGGCAGCGAGCAGGGCGCCGACGACGACCGTCCATGCGCTGCCTCGCGCCTGTCGCAGCCCCGAGCCGATGCCGATGTCCATCAGCAGATGGCGGATGCCCGCCAGCAGGTGGTGCGACACCGCCCACACGGCGACGAACACCAGCGGCGCCAGCCACGCCGAGCGCAGTCCGTCGAGCAGCTCGGCGTAGCCGGCCGCACTGTGCAGCGAGCGCTCGAGCGCCAGCGTGAGCGGCGGCAGGGCGACCAGCAGCAGCA
>JBLMVT010000137.1:0-2642 GCA_050256835.1 Betaproteobacteria bacterium
GTGCCGGCGCTGCAGAAGAAGATGATCCGCATGGCGCGCGAGATGGACAAGGTCGTCATCACCGCCACGCAGATGATGGAATCGATGATCGTCAACCCGGTTCCGACGCGCGCCGAGGTGAGCGACGTCGCCAACGCCGTGCTCGACGGCACCGACGCGGTCATGCTGAGCGCCGAGACCGCGGCCGGCAAGTACCCGGTGCAGACGATCGAGCAGATGGCGGTGATCGCGCTGGAGGCCGAGCGCGCGGAGGACACGGACCTCGAGACCGACTTCGCGAACAAGCGCTTCGGCCGCATCGACCAGACGATCGCGATGGGCGCGCTGTTCACGGCGCACCACCTCGGCTGCAAGGCGATCCTGGCGCTGACCGAATCGGGCTCGACGGCGCTGTGGATGAGCCGGCACAACATCAAGGTGCCGATCTACGGCCTGACCTCGCAGGTCACCAGCCAGCGCAAGATGGGGCTGTATCGCAACGTGCTGCCGCTGCTGATGCCCGCCTACACCGACCGCGACGTGGCACTGGCCAACGCCGAGCGGCTGCTCGTCTCGCGCGGCGTGCTCAAGCCCGGCGACACCTACGCGATCACCGCCGGCGAGCCGATGGGATACCCCGGCGGCACCAACATGCTCAAGGTGTGCCGCGTGGCCTGACGGTGGGCGAGACGACGCTGGCTCTCGACGACATCCGCGCTGCTGCCGCCCGGCTGCGCGGCCACGTGCTGGAGACGCCGTGCCTGCCGTCGCGCACGCTGTCGTCGATCACCGGCTGCGAGGTCGTCCTCAAGTTCGAGAACCTGCAGTTCACGGCGTCGTTCAAGGAGCGCGGCGCACTCAACCGCATCGCCCAGCTGACGGCCGACGAGCGCGCGCGCGGCGTGCTCGCCGTGTCGGCCGGCAACCATGCGCAGGGAGTGGCCTACCACGCCGAGCGGCTGGGCATCGCCGCGACCATCGTCATGCCGCGCTTCGCCTCGGCGGTGAAGGTCGAGCGCACGCGCGGCTTCGGCGCCACCGTGGTGCTGCACGGCGACACCTTCGACGATGCGCGCGCCCACGGCCTCGAACTGGCGCGCGAGCGCGGCCTGGTGCTGATCCACCCCTACGACGATTTCGCCGTCATGGCCGGGCAGGGCACGATCGCGCTCGAGATGCTGGCCCAGCAGCCCGGCCTCGAGGTGCTGGTCGTGCCGGTCGGCGGCGGCGGGCTGATCGCCGGCGTGGCGACGGCGGCCAAGGCGCTGGCGCCGGGCATCGAGGTCGTCGGCGTGCAGGGCGAGCGCTTCCCCGCCGTGTGGAACGCCCTGCACGGCGAGGACCTGCAGAGCGCGCAGGCGACGGTCGCCGACGGCATCGGCGTCGCCGCGCCCGGCGCGCTCACGCTGCCGCTGATCCGCGAGCGCGTCGACGAGGTGCTGCTGGTCGCCGAGGAGGACATCGAGCAGGCCATCCTGATGCTGCTCGAGATCGAGAAGACGGTGGTCGAGGGCGCGGGGGCCGTGGGGCTGGCCGCGCTGCTCACGCACCGCGACCGCTTCGCAGGGCGCCGGGTCGGGCTGGTCCTCACCGGCGGCAACATCGAGCCGCTGGTGCTGGCCGAGATCATCGAGCGCGGCATGGTGCGCTCGGGCCGGCTGGCGCGGCTGCGCCTGGACGTGCGCGACGTGCCGGGCGCGCTGGCCGACGTGGCGACGCTGCTCGGCCGGCTCGGCGCCAACATCGAGGAAGTCCAGCACCAGCGCGCCTTCACCACGCTGTCGGTCGAGCGCGCGCAGATCGAGGTCGTGGTGCACACGCGCGGCCTCGCCCACATCGAAGAGGTGCTGGCGGCGCTGCGGGCGGCCGGCTACCGCGCCGAGCGCGTCGGCTGAAGCGCCGGCGCGGCATCCCGCGTCAGCGCCCGTGCTGATTTCGGTCAGCCGGCGCCCACAGGGTGCTGACCTAGAATCGTCCGCGTCTGCTCGCGAACCTATCCGAGGTACCCCATGGCACTCGTCTCGATGCGTCAGCTGCTCGACCACGCGGCTGAAAACGGCTACGGCATTCCCGCCTTCAACGTCAACAATCTCGAGCAGGTGCCGGCCGTGATGACGGCCGCCGACGAGGTCGGCGCGCCGGTCATCCTGCAGGCCAGCGCGGGCGCGCGCAAGTACGCCGGCGAGGCCTTCATCAAGCACCTGATCGCCGCCGCGATCGAGCACTGGCCCAAGGTGCCGCTGGTCATGCACCAGGACCACGGGCAGAGCCCCGAGGTGTGCCGCAGCGCGATGGATCTCGGCTTCTCGTCGGTGATGATGGACGGCTCGCTGCAGGCCGACGGCAAGACGATCGCCAGCTACGACTACAACGTCGACGTGACGAAGAAGGTGGTCGAGATGGCGCACGCGATCGGCGTGACGGTCGAGGGCGAACTGGGCTGCCTGGGCTCGCTCGAGACGATGCGCGGCGACAAGGAGGACGGCCACGGCACCGAGGCGACGATGACGCGCGAGCAGCTGCTGACCGACCCCGAGCAGGCCGCCGACTTCGTGCGCCGCACCCAGCTCGACGCGCTGGCGATCGCCATCGGCACCAGCCACGGCGCCTACAAGTTCACCCGCAAGCCGACCGGCGACATCCTCGCCATCGACCGCATCAAG
>JBLMVT010000138.1:0-4920 GCA_050256835.1 Betaproteobacteria bacterium
TCGTAGAGCCGGCGTTCCTCCTCGACGATGCGCCTTTCCTCGGCATCGTCGGCGTGCGCGGCCGGCGGCTGGAAGGCGCCGCCCTCGGCGATGGCGCGCAGCCGGGCGGCGCGCGCGCGCAGCGCGAAGCCCTGCGCGGCGCTCTCGCGCACGCCCGAATTGGCGCGCGTTTCCTCGAGCCTGAGCAGCATCTGGCCGGCCTCGACGACCTGCCCCTCCTTGACCAGGATCTCGGTGACCACGCCGCCGTCGAGCGACTGCACGACCTGCAGCTGGCGCGACGGGATCACCCTGCCGTCGCCGCGCGTCACCTCCTCGACGTGTGCCGCCGCGGCCCAGCCGAGCAGGGCGACGACGACCACCGCCGCGACGCGGACGATCAGCCGCGCGCGCCGCGTGCGCTGGCGCGACAGCAGCTCCTCGGCCTCGATCTCGAAGCTGCGGACTGCCGGGTGGGCCGCCGTCATTTCATGCTGCCCTGGCAATGCGCCCGCTCTGCAGCGCTTCCATGATGCGGTCGCGCGGGCCGTCGGCGACGACCTTGCCGCCGTCGACGACGATCACGCGGTTGACCATCGCAAGCAGCGAGGTGCGGTGCGTCACCAGCACCACCGTCTTGCCGTGCGCGAATTCGCCGATGCGCTTGGTGATCTGCGCCTCGGTGGAGAAATCCATCGCGCTGGTCGGCTCGTCCAGCAGCAGCAGCGGTGCGTTGTGCAGCACCGCGCGCGCCAGCCCGACGGCCTGGCGCTGGCCGCCCGACAGCGACTCGCCGCGCTCGCCCACCGGCAGGTCGAAGCCGCGCGGATGGCGGCCGATGAACTCGGCCAGGCCGGCGACCTCGGCGGCGGCGAGCACGGCCGCGTCGTCGGCGTGCGGCAGGCCCAGCGCGATGTTCTCGCGCAGCGAACCGTAGAACAGCATCACGTCCTGCGACACGTAGCCGCAGTTGCGCCGCACGTCGGCCGGGTCGAGCTGGCGCAGGTCGATGCCGTCGAGCAGCACCGCGCCCTCGTCGGCGTGGTACAGGCCCATGATCAGCTTCTGCACCGTGGTCTTGCCCGAGCCGATGCGCCCGATCAGCGCCACCCGCTCGCCGGGCTCGATGCTGAAGCTCACGCCATCGAGCGCGGGTTCCTGCCGGCCGGGGTAGGCGAAGCGCACGTTGCGGAACTCGATCGCGCCGCGCAGCTCGGGCCGGTGCACGAAGCTCGCGCCGGCCGGCCGCTCGACCGGCTTGTCCATCACCCGATCGAGCGACTCGAGCGCGGTGCGCGCCGCCTGGTACTGCATCAGCAGGCCGACAACCTGTCCGGCCGGCGCGAGCGCGCGCGAGCCGAGCATGGTGCAGGCGATCAGCGCGCCCATCGTCAGCTCGCGTTCGCGGATCAGGTAGACGCCGACGATGACGATCGCCACCGTCGACAGCTGCGTCAGCGAGGCCGTGGCGTACAGCGACTTGGCCGACAGGCCGCGCATGCGCACGTTGGTGGCGGCGAGGAAGGCGTTGACGCGTTCCCAGCGTGCCTGGATCAGGTGCTCGGCGGCCTGCGACTTGACCGTCTCGATGCCGGTCAGGCTCTCGATCAGCGTGGCGTTGCGCAGGGCGGCCGCCTGCCAGGTCGACTGCGACAGCTGGTGCAGCCGCTGCTGCAGCACCAGACCGATGCCGATCACCAGCGTGAAGGCGACCGCGACCGGCAGCGCCAGCCACGGCGAGATCCACACCATGACCAGCACGAACAGCGCGGCGAACGGCAGGTCGACCAGCGTGGCCACCGTGCCCGAGGCGATGAAGTCCCGCACCTGCTCGAAGCCGCGCAGGTTGGAGGCGAACGAGCCGACCGATTCCGGCCGGTGCGCCAGCGGCATGCCGAGCACGCGCTCCATCAGCGTGGCCGAGATCTGCACGTCGACGCGCGCGCTCGCCTCGTCGACGAAGTGGCTGCGCAGCGAACGCAGCAGCAGGTCGGCGCACAGCACCAGCGCGATGCCGATCGCCAGCACCCACAGCGTCTCGACCGCGTTGTTCGGCACCACGCGGTCGTAGACGTTCATCGAGAACATCGGCAGCGCGAGCGCGAACAGGTTGACCAGCAGCGCGGCCAGCAGCACGTCACGGTAGACGCGGCGCTGCTCGAGGATGGCCGACCAGAACCAGTGGCCGGCGCGGGTCGGCCGCAGCTCGGGCGCGCGCGCGTCGAAGCGCAGCTGCGGGCGCACGAACAGCGCCACGCCGATGTAGCGCGCGGCGAGTTCGTCGGTGCTGAGAAGCACCTCGCCGGCACCCGTCTCGGGCAGGAGCACGCGCGCCTCGCGGCCTGAGTCGTTCCAGCCCAGCAGTACGCAGGCGCGGTTGTCGCGCAGCGCCAGCACGGCCGGCAGCGCCAGGGTGTCGATGTCCGCGAGCGTTTGGCGCTGCAGCTTCGCCGCCATGCCGACGCGGGCGCAGGCGCGCTCGGCCAGTTCGAGCGTGAGCCGGCCACCGACCAGCGGCAGCCCCGCGGCGAGCGCCGCGCGGGAGGCACGCCGCCCCTGCAGCCGGCAGACCTCGACCAGGCAGTCGAGCAGCGGGTCGGGCTGCGCCAGGTCCTCGCGCAGCCTCGGCAGGGCGGCGACGGTGGCGGCGGGCGGGACGGCGTTGAGGGTCATCGGTCAGGCGATATCGGCACAGTGCAGGCCGAATTGACCCCGCCGGCGGTCGTCGAACCAGGCGCGGATCGTTTCGCGCACGGTGCGGAACGCCAACTCGTCCCACGGCACCTCGGGCTCGGCGAACAGCCGCGCCTCGAGCGTCTCGGCGCCGGGCGCGAAGGCGGTGTCGAGCAGGCGGGCGCGATAGAACAGGTGCACCTGGCCGACGCGGACCACGTTGAGCACCGAGAACAGGCCCTGCAGTTCGACGTGCGCGCCGGCCTCCTCGTCGGTCTCGCGCAGCGCGCCGGCCTCGGTCGTCTCGCCGAGCTCGAGGAAGCCCGCGGGCAGCGTCCACAGGCCGTAGCGCGGCTCGATCGCGCGCCGGCACAGCAGCAGCTGGTCGTTCCAGGCGGGCACGGTGCCGACGACGTTCAACGGGTTCTCGTAGAACACCGTTCCGCAGGCGGTGCAGGTGGCGCGCTCGCGGTTGTCCTCGGGCGGGATGCGGTACACGACCGGGGCTCCGCAGCGCTTGCAATGCCGGTAGCTGCGGGCCTCGAACATGGCGCGCAAGTGTATCGCCGCGGGTGGGGGCGACCGCCGTCGCGGCGCGCCTCGCGTGGCATCATTTGGCACTTCGCCGCCGCTGCCGAAAGCCGCCCATGAGCCTCGTCCTGCCCGCCCCGCGCATCGTCGAGCTGCCTGTCGGGGGCACGGACGACACCTTCCCGGTGCACCGCATCTACTGCGTCGGCCGCAACTACGTCGAGCACGCCGTCGAGATGGGCTACACCGGCCGCGAGCCGCCGTTCTTCTTCCTGAAGCCGGCCGACGCGGCGGTGCCGGTGGCCGAGGGCGAGACCGCGCGTCTGGCCTATCCGAGCCTGACGAAGAACCTGCACCACGAAGTCGAGCTGGTGGTGGCGATCGGGCGCGGCGGGCGCGACATCCCGGCGGCGCACGCCGAGGATCACATCTGGGGCTACGCCGTCGGCCTGGACATGACCCGCCGCGACTTGCAGAGCGACATGAAGAAGCAGGGCCGGCCGTGGTGCATCGGCAAGGCCTTCGACGACTCGGCGCCGATCGGGCCGATCGTGCCCAAGGCGCGGTGCGCGATCGGCCCGCACAGCGGCATCGTGCTCGAGGTCAACGGCGCGCCGCGCCAGAAGAGCGAGCTCGGCAAGCTGATCTGGAGCGTGGCCGAGATCATCGAGCATCTGTCGGCGGCCTGGGCGCTGGCGCCGGGCGACCTGATCTTCACCGGCACGCCCGAGGGCGTCGGTCCGGTCGGCATCGGCGACCTGATGGAGGCGCGCATCGACGGCGTCGGCACGCTGGCCGTCGAATACGTCGCGCGCTGACGGAAGCGGCCATGCTCGAGCTGTACAACTACTTCCGTTCCTCGGCCTCGTACCGCGTGCGCATCGCGCTGGCGCTCAAGGGCCTCGACTGGTGCTACGTGCCGGTGCACCTGCAGAAGAACGAGCAGCTCGCTGCGGGCTATGCTGCGCGCTCGCCCGGCCGCCTGGTGCCGCTGCTGCGCGACGGCGAGCACGACCTCACGCAGTCGCTGGCGATCATCGAGTACCTCGACGAGACGCGCCCCGCGCCGCCGCTGCTGCCCGCCGACCCGCTCGGGCGCGCCCGCGTGCGCGCGATCGCGCTCGACATCGCTTGCGAGATCCATCCGCTCAACAACCTGCGCGTGCTGCGCTACCTGGTGCACGACCTGAAGGTGAGCGAGGAGGCGAAGAACGGCTGGTACCGCCACTGGGTCGAGGGCGGG
The DNA here is from genome assembly GCA_050256835.1 of Betaproteobacteria bacterium. Taxonomy (GTDB): domain Bacteria; phylum Pseudomonadota; class Gammaproteobacteria; order Burkholderiales; family Burkholderiaceae_C; genus JAMHWF01. The sequence goes on from JBLMVT010000138.1 coordinate 4,427, forward strand.
CTGGAGGCGGTCGAGCGCCGGCTGGCGGACGGCGCGACCGGCCGCTACTGCCACGGCGATGCGCCGACGCTGGCAGACTGCGTGCTCGTGCCGCAGATCTTCAACGCCCGGCGCGTCGACTGCCGGCTCGACCACGTGCCGACGGTGATGCGCGTGTTCGACGAGTGCATGCGCCACGACGCCTTCGCCTCGACCCAGCCCTCCGCCTGCCCGGATGCCGCCTGAGGAACCCGGGAGCGCGGCGCTCGGCGCCGACTGGCTGCGTGCGCCCTGGCACGGCGAGCGCGTCGGCGCGCTGATGTCGACGCGCACCGGCGGCGCCAGCGTGCCGCCCTGGGCGAGCCTCAACCTCGGCGACCACGTCGGCGACGACCCGCGGGCGGTGGCCGCCAACCGCGCCGCCTTCGCGCGCGCCATCGGCGCGACGCCGGTGTTCCTGCGCCAGGTGCACGGCACGCGCCTCGCCCGGGTGGGGCGCGCCGACACCCTGGCCG
>JBLMVT010000139.1:0-3266 GCA_050256835.1 Betaproteobacteria bacterium
GGCGCGCGCGAAGTCGGCGTTCTCGGACAGGAAGCCGTAGCCCGGGTGCACCGCGTCCGCGCCGACCTGCTGCGCGGCGCGCACCACGCGCGCGATGTCGAGGTAGCTCGCGCGCGCCGGCGCCGGCCCGAGCCGCACCGACTCGCCGATCTCGCGCACGTGCGGCGCGTCGCGGTCGGCATCGGAGTGCACGGTCGCGACGGCCAGGCCCAGGCGGCGGCAGGTGCGGGCGATGCGCAGGGCGATCTCGCCTCGGTTGGCGATGAGCACCTTGCCGAACATGCCGCTCACATGCGCAGCACGCCGAAGCGCGTCTCGCGCCGCGGCGTGCGCGCGGCCGCCTCGAGCAGCAGCGTCAGCGCGGGGCGCGTCTCCAGCGGGTCGAGCACGCCGTCGACCCACAGCCGCGCGGCGAAGTTGTAGGCGCTGGCGAAGCGCTCGTACTCGTCGCGGATCGGCTGCTTGAAGGCCTCGCGCTCGGCGTCGCTCCAGCGCTGGCCGCTGCGCTGCTGGATCTGCTCGCGCACCAGCGCCAGCGTGGTGGCCGCCTGCTCCGGGCCCATGATGGCGGCGCGCGCGTTCGGCCACATGAAGATCGCGTGCGGCCGGAAGGCGCGGCCGCACATCGCGAGGTAGCCCGCGCCGTACGAGCCGCCGGTGATGACGGTGTACTTCGGCACGTCGGCCGAGGCCATCGCGGTGATGAACTTGGCGCCGGCCTTGGCGATGCCGCCCTGCTCGGCCTCGCGCCCGACCATGAAGCCGGTGACGTCGGCGAGGAACAGCAGCGGCACGTCGCGCTTGCAGGCGAGGTCGATGAAGTGCGTGGCCTTGAGCGCGCTCTCCGTGAACAGCACGCCGCGGTTGGCGAGGATCGCGACCGGGAAGCCGTTGATGCGCGCGAAGCCGCACATCAGCGTGTCGCCGTACAGCGGCTTGAACTCGTCGAAGACGCTGTCGTCGACCAGGCGCAGCAGCACCTCGCGGTTGTCCGACGGGTGGCGCGCGTCGCGGCTGATGAAGCGGTAGATCTCGCGCTCGTCGAGCCGCGGCGGCACGGGCTCGGCGAGGCGCCAGCGCCGCGCCGGCCAGTCGTCGAGCCGTGCCACCAGCCGCCGCGTGATGGCGAGCGCGTGGGCATCGTCCTCGGCCAGGTGGTCGGCGACGCCGCTGACGGCGCTGTGCATCTGCGCGCCGCCGAGCGTTTCGGGGTCGACGTCCTCGCCGGTCGCGGCCTGCGTGAGCTGCGGCCCGCCGAGGTACAGGAAGCCCTGGCCGCGCACGATGACGAGCTCGTCGCACAGCGCCGGGATGTAGGCGCCGCCGGCGGTGCAGGCGCCCATCACCACCGCGATCTGCGCGATGCCCTCGGCCGACATGCGCACCTGGTGGTGGAAGATCGAGCCGAACTGCCCTTCGTCGGGAAAGATCTCGGCCTGGTCGGGCAGGAAGGCACCGCCGGAGTCGACGAGCGTGATGCACGGCAGCCGGTGCGTGCGCGCGATCTGCTGAGCGCGCACGTGCTTCCTGCAGGTGATGCCGAAATAGGTGCCGCCCTTCACCGTGGCGTCGTTGGCGATGATCATGCACAGCCGCTCGCTCACCGCGCCGATGCCGGTGACCATGCTCGCGCCCGGCGGCACGCCCTCGTGCAGGCCGGCGCCAGCGAGGTCGGCCAGCTCGAGGAAGGGCGACCCGGGGTCGAGCAGCGCATCGATGCGCTCGCGCACCGTCAGCTTGCCGCGTGAGCGGTGCAGCGCCTGCGCCTTCTCGCCCCCGCCGGCGCGCGCGGCGGCGCGGCGCGCGGCCAGGTCGTCGAGCCGCTCGCGGTAGGCCGCCTCGTTCAGCGCGGGCTCGTCGTCGGGCGCGTTCACGCCACGCCTTCGAGGCGCGGCATCTCGCGCAGCACCAGCCGGACCTTGGCCGCGCCGGGCTTCTCGATGCTGCCGTGCGGCGCGAGCAGCACGTCGGCCTTGACCGCGAGCGCGCCGCGCAGCCGCGCCTCGATCTCCTGCTTCAGCGCCGCTGGCGACAGGCCGGGCGGCTCGTGCTCGGCGCGCTCGACCAGCACCTTCAGGTTGGCCTGCGTCGAATGGCCGTCGAAGTCGGCGACGATGCGCACCTGGCCCGAGACGGCGGGGCGCATCGACTCGACCACGTCCTGCACCGCGCTCGGGAACAGGTTCACGCCGCGCACGATCAGCATGTCGTCGGTGCGGCCGAAGCAGCGGATCTTCGGCTGCACGCGCCCGCAGCTGCAGCGCGTGCGGGTGACGACGACGTGGTCGCCGCTGCGAAAGCGCAGCACCGGCGAGGCTTCGCGCTGCAGCGCGCTGTAGACCAGCTCGCCGGTGGCGCCCTCGGTGAACGGCTTCGGCTCGCCGCTCTCGGGTTCGATCAGCTCGGCGTGGATGAAGTCCGGAGCGGTCATGTGCATGCCGTCCTGCGCATCGCACTCGGCCCAGTAGATGACGGCGAGGTCGGTGCCGCCCATCAGCTCGCACAGGGTCGCGCCCCACGCCTCCTCGATGCGCGCGCGCAGCGCCGGGATGCCGCCGCCGGGCTCGCCGCCGACGACGAGCCGGCGCACGCCGATCTCGCGCACGCTGCGGCCGAGCCGGGCCTGCGCCGCGTCGGCCAGGTGCAGCAGGAAGTTGGGCGTGCCGACGACGGCCTGGGGCTGGAGATCGAAGGCCGCGGCGAGCAGCCGCTCGACGCCGCCGTCGGCGCCGATCGGGATGTCGAGCGCGCCCATGTACTGCAGCGCCTGGAAGATCGGCAGGCCGCCGACGAAGCCCTTGGACATCGAGAAGCCGTGCAGCACCCGATCGCCCGGGCGGATGCCGCAGGCGAACAGGCTGCGTGCGCTCGACTCCTGCCACATGCGCGCGTCGCGGCGCGTCAGCGCGACGTACGACGGGCTGCCGGTGGTGCCCGAGGACGCCTGCACCTGGATCACCTCGTGCATCGGCGCGGCCAGGTGCTCGCCGAATGGCGGCGCGGCGCGCAGGCTGTCGCGCAGCTCCTGCTTGGTGGTGAAGGGCACGCGGCGCAGGTCGTCGAGCGTGCGCACGTCGTCCGGCGCCAGGCCGGCCGCGCGCAGCTTGCGCCGGTAGAACGCCGAGCGCGCCCAGAGGTAGCCCATCTGGTCGGCCAGCCGGGCCTCCTGCAGCGGGCGCAGCGCCTGCGACGCGAGCGCCTCGACGGGCGAGAGGTACGGCATGCGGCCGAGCGCCGCCGCCTCGTCGCTGACGTAGTTGACCATC
>JBLMVT010000140.1:0-6584 GCA_050256835.1 Betaproteobacteria bacterium
GTCGAGGAACAGCGCGTGCGCGTGCTGATCGACCTCACCAGCCCGCCCGAGCGCTGGCGCGCGCTAGGCGACGGCTACCGCGTCGGCGTGCGCATCGTCACGCTGGCCGTCGACAACGTGCTGCAGGTGCCGGTCAGCGCGGTGTTCCCGCGCCCCGGCGCGGCCGGCGCGATGGCGGTGTTCGCGGTCGAGGGCGGGCGGGCGCGCCTCGTGCCCGTCGAGATCGGTGCACGCAACGGCGCGCGCGCGTGGGTGCGCAGCGGCCTGGCCGCCGGGACGAGCGTGATCGTCTATCCGCCGGCCACGGTGGACGACGGCGCCCGGGTGCGTGTGCGCGACGTGGGAGGCGGCCCGCCCACTTGACGCAGCGCAAGACGCGCCGGCGTGCGCTTCCTAGAGTCTTCCCGGTCCGGCCGCATCTACGTCGGGCAAAGTCGTCATTTCATTCAGGAGGACTCATGAACGCTCTCACCCGACTCGATCCGATCGACAACCTGTTTCCCGAACTGTTCCGTCGCTGGGCACGGCCGATGCGCTTTGCCGAGGAGGCGCCCGAGATCAAGATCGACGTGACCGAGAACGAGAAGGACTACTCGGTGCGCGCCGAGATCCCTGGCGCCAAGAAGGAGGACATCCGCGTGTCGGTCGACGGCAACTTCGTCTCGATCGCCGCCGAGGTGAAGAAGGAGAAGGAAGAGAAGTCCGGCGGCCGCGTCCTGCTCAAGGAAACCTATATCGGCAGCAGCTCGCGCGGCTTCTCGCTGGCGCACGAGATCGAACCCAAGGGCGTCGTCGCCAAGCTCGAGGACGGCATCCTCAAGCTGACGCTGCCCAAGCGGGAAGGCACCGGCAGCCGCACGATCGAGATCAAGTAACGCGACGAGGCGGGCCGGCACGATGCGCGCGATGGTGCTGCGCCGGCCCGGCGAGCCCCTGCGTCTCGAGGAGCGGCCCGACCCCGAACCCGGCCCCGGCGAGGTGCGCCTCTCCGTCGAGGCCTGCGCGGTCTGCCGCACCGACCTCCACATCGTCGACGGCGAGCTGGCGCTGCCGCGCCTGCCGATCGTGCCGGGCCACGAGATCGTCGGCATCGTCGACCGCGTCGGCGCCGGCATCGCCGGCCTGGCGCCCGGCCAGCGAATCGGCGTGCCGTGGCTGGGCCATGCCTGCGGGCATTGCGCCTACTGCGCCGGCGCTCGCGAGAACCTGTGCGACGCGCCCATCTTCACCGGCCACGGGCGCGACGGCGGCTTTGCGACGCACGCGCTCGCCGAGGCCGCGTTCTGCTTTCGGCTCGACCTGCCGCTCGATGCCGTGCATGCCGCGCCGCTGATGTGCGCCGGCCTGATCGGCTGGCGCGCGCTGCGCTTGGCCGGCGACGCCGCGCGCGTCGGCCTGTACGGCTTCGGCGCCGCCGCGCACCTCGTCGCCCAAGTCGCCGCGCACGAGGGCCGCCGCGTCTACGCCTTCACGCGGCCGGGCGATGCGGCCGGGCAGGACTTCGCGCGCTCGCTCGGGGTCGCCTGGGCCGGCGGCTCCGATCAGGCGCCGCCCGAAGCACTCGACGCGGCGATCGTGTTCGCGCCGGTCGGCGCGCTGGTGCCGGCCGCGCTCGCCGCCGTACGCAAGGGGGGCCGTGTCGTCTGCGGCGGCATCCACATGAGCGACATCCCGTCGTTCCCCTACCGCCTGCTGTGGGAGGAGCGCCAGCTGCTTTCGGTCGCCAACCTGACGCGGGCGGACGGCCGCGACTTCCTCGCCGCGGCGGCGCGCATGCCGCTGCGCATCGCCACCACCACCTACCCGCTGGCGCAGGCCAACGAGGCGCTGGCCGACTTGCGCGCCGGCCGGCTCGAGGGCGCCGCCGTCCTCGTGCCCTGACGCCGCGGCCCGGCCCCGGCCGCCCGCGAGTACCCCCGCACGTATCGCACGGGTGCGCGCTTGCGCCCGATCAAGGTCGCCGGCCGGGTGCCCCCGAACAATGGCTAGTCGCCGCGATCGGAGCCCTTCATGACCTACCGCAGCCTGCTCGTCCACCTCGATCAGGATCCCCTGTGTGCCCAGCGCACGCAGGTCGCAATCCGCCTTGCGCGCGAACTCGACTGCCATCTGGCCGGCGTGGCACCGACCGGCGTGCTGCGCATGCCCACGCCGCCCGAGGCCGCGCTGTCGGACCTCGCCGCACTCGCCTGGGACACGATGATCGCGCAGGCCCAGCAGGCGGCACAGCGCTTCGCCGATGCCTGCCATGCTGCCGGCGTGCGCTCGGTCGAGACGGTGGTCGACGAAGGCGACGAGGCGCTGTCGCTGGTGCGGCGCGCGCACTGCAGCGACCTGACGCTGCTCAGCCAGCCCGACCCATCGGATGCCGAGCACCGGCGCCGCCGCGAGATCGTCGAGCAGGTGATCCTGCAGAGCGCACGGCCGACGCTGATGCTGCCCTACGCGGGCCGCTTCGAGCGCATCGGCACGCACGCTCTGGTCGCCTGGGACGACAGCCGCGAGGCCGCGCGCGCGCTGGCCGACGCGCTGCCGCTGCTGCGCCGCGCCGCGCGCGTGAACGTGGTGAGCTGGAACGAACGCGGTGCCGAGGCCGACGAGGGCGGGCGCGCGCGGCTCGATGCGCTGCTCAAGTGGCTGCTGTGGCAGGGCGTGGCCGCCGACGTCCGTGTCGAGACCACCGAGATCGACATCGGCAACGCGATCCTGTCGCGCGCCGCCGACTTCGACGCCGACCTGATCGTGATGGGGGCCTACGGCCACGCCCGCTGGACCGAGCGCGTGCTCGGCGGCGCCACCCGCGGCCTGCTGGCAGCGATGACGGTGCCGGTGCTGATGTCGCATTGAACGCTTCGACGGAGAACCGCATGTCCCTGCCCGCCTCGCCCGACGACGTGCGCCGCCGCCTCGACGAGCGTGCACGCCAGCTCGAGCAGGAAGTCGCCGCCCGGCGCGCGCGTGCCGAGCCCGCCGAGCCGGAGGTCGCCGACCAGAAGGACCAGGCCGGCGAGCGCAGCCTCGAGGCGGTCGACGGCGCCGAGATCGAGCGCGACCTCGCCGAGCTGCGCGAGATCGCGGCCGCGCGCGAGCGCCTGGCCTCCGGTCGCTACGGGCTGTGCGTCGACTGCGGCGAGACGATCGAGGCGGCGCGCCTGCTTGCTCACCCGTCTGCCATCCGCTGCCTTTCCTGCCAGGGTGACCGCGAACGGCGCCGTGCCGGCACCCGCTGAGGACATGCCGGGCATGCTCGCCGCGCCGCGCCTGCGCAGCCTCGGGACCTTCGAGGACCTTTCCCCCCGTGCGATGGACTCCGTGCTGGAGACGGCGCGCGCCCTGCAGCGGGCGTGGCTGGCCGGCCAGTCGCGCGCCCTGCTGCGCGGGCGCCGCCTCGGCCTGATCAGCGACCGGCCCGACAGCGACGACGCCGCGCTGTTCCGGCGCGCCGCCTCCGAACTGGGCGCGCACGTCGCGCTCGTGCGGCCGGCCGCGGCGGACCTCGCCTCCCCGGCGCAGGTGCAGCGCATGGCGCAGATGCTCGGCCGCCTCTACGATGCGCTCGAATGCCATGGGCTGCCCGCCGCCCTGGTGCGTCAGCTCGGCAGCGAGGCCAGCGTGCCGGTGTTCGAGGGCATCGCGCTGTCGAGCCATCCTACCGCGCAGCTCGCCGGCCTGCTCGACGACGCCACTCCCGCGGCCGAGAACCGCCGCTTCGTACTGCAGGCGATGCTGGTCAGCGCGCTGGCCTGAGGGCGCCATGAGCATCCGCCACCTCGACCGGCTGCTCGAGCCGCGCTCGGTGGCGGTGATCGGCGCGTCGGACCGGCCGGCGAGCGTCGGCGCGACGGTCTGGCGCAACCTGCGCTCGGGCCGCTTCGCCGGCCCGATCCGCGCCGTCAACCCGCGCCACGCGACGCTCGACGGCGAGCCGGTAGCCGCGCGCGTCGCCGACCTGCCCGAAGCGCCCGACCTGGCGGTCGTCTGCACGCCGCCCGACACCGTGGCGGCGCTGATCGACGAGCTGGGCCGGCTCGGCACGCGTGCCGCGATCGTCATGACCGCGGGCCTCGCGAAGGCGCAGAAGCAGGCCGTGCTCGACGCCGCGCGGCCCTACCTGCTGCGCGTGCTCGGCCCCAACTGCCTGGGCCTGCTGACGCCGCGGCTGGGGCTGAACGCCAGCTTCGCGCACACGGACGCGCTGGCCGGCGACGTCGCCTTCGTCTCGCAATCGGGCGCGCTGGTCACCGCGGTGCTCGACTGGGCGAAGTCGCGCCGCATCGGCTTCTCGCACCTGGTGTCGCTCGGCGAGCGCACCGATATCGACTTCGGCGACCTGCTCGACCACCTGGCCAGCGACGCGCACACGCGCTCGATCCTGCTGTACATCGAGTCGATCGAGACGCCGCGCAAGTTCATGTCGGCGGCGCGCGCGGCGGCGCGCAACAAGCCGGTCATCGTCGTGAAGGCCGGCCGCGCCGGCCGCGGCGTGCAGGCGGCGGCGTCGCACACCGGCGCGCTGGCCGGCTCCGACACCGTGTTCGACGCCGCGATCCGCCGCGCCGGCATGCTGCGCGTCGACACGCTGCAGGACCTGTTCGTGGCCGCCGAGACGCTGGCGCGCTTTCGCGGCGGCTTCCGCAGCGGCGGCCTGACGCTGATGACCAACGGCGGCGGCGCCGGCGTGATGGCCGCCGACGCCGCCGCGCTCGCCGGCATCGAGCTGCCCGAACTGTCGCAGCCGCTGCTGGCCCAGCTCGACGGCGCGCTGCCGGCGACGTGGTCGCGCGCCAACCCGGTTGACATCATCGGCGACGCCCCGGTGCCGCGCTACACGGCCACGCTGCAGGCGCTGCTGGCCGACCCGGCCACCGACTCGATCCTGTTCCTGCACGCGCCGACGGCGATCGTGCGCAGCGACGACATCGCGCGCGCCTGCGCGCCGCTGGTGCGCCAGGCGGCGGGCCGCCTGATGGCGTGCTGGCTCGGCGACGCGGCAGTGGCGGATGCGCGGCGCATCTTCGAGGACGCTGGCGCCGCCGACTACGCCACGCCCGAGGAGGCGGTGCGCGCGTTCGCGATGCTCGCCACCTACCGGCGCAACCAGGCGCTGCTCGGCGAGGCGCCGACCGCCAGCGAGAACGCGCCGGCCGACGTCGACGCGGCGCGCGCGCTGATCGAGGCCGCGCTCGCCGAAGGGCGCGAGATGCTCGACGAGCGCGAGGCCAAGGCGCTGCTCGCCGCCTACGGCATCCCGACCGTCCCCACGCTGGCCAGCGCACCGACGCCCGACGCCGTGGTCGAGGCGGCACGCAGCACCGGCTACCCGGTGGCGCTGAAGATCCTCTCGCCCGACATCAGCCACAAGAGCGACGCCGGCGGCGTGCGCCTCGGGCTGGCCGGCGAGGCCGAACTGCGCACCGCCGCGACCGCGATGCTCGCCGAGGTGCGCGAGCGCCGGCCCGATGCGCGGCTCGCCGGCTTCACCGTGCAGGCGATGGTCGCCAGGCCCTACGCGCAGGAGCTGATCGTCGGCGCCAGCGTCGACCCGACCTTCGGCCCGGTGCTGCTGTTCGGGCAGGGCGGCACCGCGGTCGAGGTGATCGCCGACCGCGCGATCGCGCTGCCGCCGCTGAACCGCGTGCTGGCCCGCGAACTGGTGGCGCGCACGCGCGTGTCCAAGCTGCTCTCCGGCTACCGCAACCACCCGCCGGTGAAGCTCGACGCGGTGTGCGACGCGCTGATCGCGCTGGCCCAGATGCTGGCCGACCTGCCCGAGCTGGCGGAACTGGACATCAACCCGCTGTGGGCCGACCACGATGGCGTGATCGCGCTCGACGCGCGCGTGCGCGTGGTCCGGCGCGCGGTCGCCGGCAGCGCGAACTTCGCCATCCTGCCCTACCCCGCCGAGCTGTCGGAGACCGTGATCTGGGAAGGCCGCGAACTGCGGCTTCGCCCGATCCGGCCGGAGGACGAACCGGCGCACCACGCCTTCGTCGACCAGCTCGACACCGAGGACCTGCGGCTGCGCTTCTTCAGCGCGCGTCGCGAGCTGCCGCGCAGCGAGGTCGCGCGGCTTGTGCAGATCGACTACGCCCGCGAGATGGCGTTCGTCGCGTTCGACGGCGCGGCCATCCTCGGCGTGGTGCGCGCGGTCGCCGACCCCGACAACGTCGAGGCCGAGTTCGCAATCATCGTGCGCTCGGACCTGAAGGCGCGCGGCCTCGGCTATTTGCTGCTCGACAAGCTGATCCGCTACCAGCGCGCGCACGGCACGCAGCGCCTGGTCGGCGAGGTGCTGCGCGAGAACCGCGCGATGCGCGAGCTGGCCGAGGCGAGCGGCTTTGGCGTCGAGGACGGCGCACGCGGCGGCGACTCGCTGCGCTACCTGCTCGAACTGCAGCGGCCGGAGCGGCCGTGAAGCGGCGCGCGCTGCTCGCGGCGGCGGCGCTGGCGGCGACCGGCGCGTCCGCGGCGACGCCCGGGCTCGATGCGACCGGCTTCGTCGAGGTCGGCGACACCGTCGTCGACATGCTCGACGCCTGCGGACTGGCGCTCGCCAGCTGGGCGATGAGCGGCGCGGCGCAGGT
>JBLMVT010000141.1:0-3830 GCA_050256835.1 Betaproteobacteria bacterium
ACGCCGTGATCGGCAACATCGTCCCGGACTTCCCCCTGATCAACAAGTCGTTCAACCTGAGCTATTCGGGGCACGACGGCTGAGACAGCGAGATGTGGCGCATCCTCCGACAGATCACGCGTACCGGCATCGTCACCGAGCCCGCGCCACCGGCCGGAGACGCGCTGCGCGACGAGGCCGGGCGCATCGGGCGCGAGCTGCTCGACATCCTCGGCCGCGCGCTGGCGATCCGCGTCGTCGACGCCGGCTCGTGCAACGGCTGCGAGCTGGAGATCAACGCGCTCGCCAACCCCTACTACAACCTCGAGGGCCTGGGCATCCGCCTCGTCGCCAGCCCGCGCCACGCCGACCTGCTGCTCGTCACCGGGCCGGTGTCGCGCCACATGGTCGAGGCGCTGCGCCGCACCGCCGACGCCATGCCCGAACCGCGGCTGGTCGTCGCCGTCGGCGACTGCGGTGCCTGCGGGGGCATCTTCGGCACGAGCTACGCGAGCTGCGGCGCGGTGGCCAGCGTGATCCCGGTCGACGCCGCCGTGTCCGGCTGCCCGCCGCCGCCGATCGAGATCCTGCGCACCATCCTCGACGTCGTGCGGCGCCGGCGCTGATCACGGCCGGCGTTGCTATGCTGCGCCGATGGGCTTCCTCGACGAACTGAAGGCGCAGGCCGAGGCGCTGCAGAGCCGCCGGCGCGAGGACGAGGCCGCGTTCGAGCGCCATGCGCTGGCCGCCGACGCGGCCTGCAAGACGACCTTCCATTACTGGCTCGAGCTCGGCCGCCACCTCGACGTGCTGCGCCCCGCAGTGCCGGCGCGCTACGTGTTCGACGCCCACCACGTGCTCGACGGCCCGCGCGAGGGCCTGCGCTTCGAGGACTTCCAGGTCGACGCGCGGCGCGGCCGGCTGCGCAACCTCGAGGTCTACGACCATGTCGTCGTCAGCTGCCGCGTGCGCGGCGGGCGTCGCTTCACGATCGACCGCGAATTCCCCGGCGAGATCGAGCGGCTCGACGCGCGGCTGGCGCAGGCCGGCGTGGTGGTGGCCGGCGAGGCGCAGCGCGACGCCGAGAGCGGGCGCTTTCGCGGCATGCGCTACGACTTCGAGGCCGACGTGCGCGTCGGCGTGCGCCTCGTGCCCGACCACGCCCACGGGCGCGTGCAGTTCGCCTGCAACAACCTCGAAGGGCTCGCCTCGGTGCACGTCGAGTTCGACGCCGCGCAGGTCGACGCTGCGCTGCTCGACGAGCTGTCGCGCTGGTGGCTCGGCCACCCGAACCGCTTCGTCGCCTCGGGGCGCGTCGTGAAGCGCTTCGAGCCCTGACGGGCCCGCTGCCGCCTGCCGGCGCCTTGCGTGCGGGGCGCTCGGCGTGGTGGGTGGCCCCATTCGCGGTAGCCTCGCTGGTGGCGTGGCACGCCGGTGTTGATGGCGCGGCGCGAACGTCAAGGCGCCCGCCCGCGAGCGTGGGCCTGAGAACGCAGGTGCCGCCCCCGCCCTGCCGCAGCGGCGTCCGCATGCCCGGGCCCCGCACTGCCGCAGCGGCCTCGGCAAACAGATCGGCCGCGACGCCGCTTCAGTTCGGCGTCGTCCGCCGCGCATCCAGCGAGGTCGCGGTCGAGACGACCTGGCCGTCGTCGTCGAAGGTGACCGAGAACAGCTTGGCCTCGGCGTCGTCGGCCCAGCGCCAGTCCCACACTTCCTCGTGCTTGAGCGCGTAGCGCTGCACCTTGGCCGGCCGGCCGAGCAGGCGCCGCACGGTGGCCTGCTCCATGCCCGGCTTGACCTTGTCGAAGTTGGCCGGCTCGAGCACCTGGCGCAGCGAACTCATCTTGCCGTCCGGGCCGATGGTGATGAAGTAGTTGGTCTGCCCTTCGGGCTGGCGCGGGTACTCGAGGGTGCGGCTGCCGTCGGGCTCGGCGGTGACGGCCGCCGGCTCGCCGAACTGGCGGCGCACGTCGGCCTCGGTGGCGACGCCCTCCTCGAGCTGTTCGACGCGCCGCCGGTCGCAGGCGGCCAGCAGCAGCGCCAGCATGGCCAGCAACGCCAACAGCAGCAGGGTACGCATCGGTCGCGCCGTAGAATCGGGCCCTCACTGTATCGCCCGTGTCGCGCTGCCATGCCGCTGTTCTGGAAGCCCTACCGCTCCGACGTCACCCGCTTCATCGACACGCTGAAGGCGAACCGGCCGAGCCTCGAGCGCGAACAGCGCGAGGGCCGGTCGCTCCTCTGGGACAAGCCGCAGGACCGCGTCGCGCAGGCCGAGTACGCCGACGCACGCGTGCCGCAGCCGGCCTACGTCTACTACCAGACGCAGACGCGAACGTCGCAGCCCTCGTGAGCGACGAGAGCGCGCCGCTCGCGGCGCCCGCCGAGGAACCGCTGCCGCCCGCCCCGGCGGGCGACGATGCGCTTCCGGTCGACAGCGTCGCGGTCGCGCGGCTGTACGGCGAGCCGCTGTTCACGCTGCCCAGCGACCTGTACATCCCGCCCGACGCGCTGGAAGTCTTCCTCGAGGCCTTCGAGGGGCCGCTGGACCTGCTGCTGTACCTGATCCGCAAGCAGAACTTCAACATTCTCGACATCCCGCTGGCCGACGTGACGCGCCAGTACCTCGCCTACGTCGAGCAGATCCGCTCGCGCAACCTCGAGCTCGCCAGCGAGTACCTGCTGATGGCAGCGATGCTGATCGAGATCAAGAGCCGCATGCTGCTGCCGCCCAAGCGCAGCGAGTGCGGCGAGGAGACGGCCGACCCGCGCGCCGACCTGGTGCGCCGCCTGCTCGAGTACGAGCAGATGAAGCAGGCCGCCGCTCGCCTGGAGGCGCTGCCGCTGCTGGGCCGCGACTTCTGGCGGGCGCAGGTGACCGTCGAGCAGTCGAACGAGCCGCGCTGGCCGGCGCTCGAGGTGCACGAACTGCGCGACGCTTGGCTCGAGATGGCACGCCGCGCCAAGCTGGTGGCGCACCATCACATCACGCGCGAGCAGCTGTCGGTGCGCGAGCACATGAGCCTGGTGCTGCGCCGCCTGCAGGGCCGGCGCTTCGTCGAGTTCCACGAACTGGTCGATGCCTCGCGCGGCCCGCAGGTGCTGGTCGTCACCTTCATCGCGCTGCTCGAGCTCGCGCGCGAGAGCCTGCTCGAGGTCACGCAGGCCGAGGCCTACGCGCCGATCTACATCCGGCTGGCCTACCAGCCGAGCTGACGCGATCCCCGCACGGACGTGCGGGCAGAGCCGCCCCCGACCGGCACGCCGGTTGCCGGCCTGCAGTGATGGTCGTCGTCTCTCCGCACCTCGACGACGCCGTGTTCGGCTGCGGCGCGCTGCTCGCCGCGCGACCCGGCAGCACGGTGGTCACGCTGTTCGCCGGCGCCCCGCCGGCCGCAGGGAGCATCCGTACCGACTGGGATGCGCGCTGCGGCTTCGCCGACGCGGCCGAAGCGATCGCCGCGCGCCGCGCCGAGGATGCGGCGGCCCTGGCGCTGCTCGGCGCGCGCCCGCTCTGGCTCGACTTCCTCGACGGCCAGTACGGCGATGGCGAGCGTGTCGACGCGCTGGCCGCAGCGCTTCGCGCGGCGCTGGGCCCGATCGGGACCGACTGCCTGCTCTATCCGCTCGCGCTGTTCCATTCGGACCACCTGCGCGCGCACGAGGCGGCGCGTGCCGCGCTCGCCGGGCGGGTCGGCGTCGAGTCGCTGGCCTACGAGGACGCGATCTACCGCAGCCGGCCCGGGCTGCTGCAGCAGCGGCTGGCGGCGCTCGCCGCCGCCGGGCTCGAGGCCACGCCGGCGCCGCTGCCGCCGGCCACCGACGGGCACGCCGCGATGAAGGCCCGGGCG
>JBLMVT010000142.1:0-2582 GCA_050256835.1 Betaproteobacteria bacterium
GGCACGACCGCTCGATCACTCGACCGCCTTCACCATTTCCTCGACGACCTTCTTCGCGTCGCCGAACACCATCATCGTCTTGTCCATGTAGAACAGCTCGTTGTCGAGGCCGGCGTAGCCGGCGGCCATCGAGCGCTTGTTGACGATCACGGTCTTGGCCTTGTAGGCCTCGATGATCGGCATGCCGTAGATCGGGCTGCCCTTCTGCAGCGCCGCAGGGTTGACCACGTCGTTGGCGCCGAGGATCACCGCCACGTCCACCTGGCCCATCTCGCCGTTGATGTCCTCCATCTCGAACACCTGGTCGTAGGGCACCTCGGCCTCGGCGAGCAGAACGTTCATGTGCCCCGGCATGCGTCCCGCCACCGGGTGGATCGCGTATTTCACGCTGACGCCCTTTTCGGTCAGCTTGGCCGCCAGCTCCTTGACCGCGTGCTGCGCGCGCGCCACCGCCAGCCCGTAGCCCGGGACGATGACCACCGTCTCGGCATTGCCGAGGATGAAGGCCGCGTCGTCGGCGCTGCCGCTCTTCACGCTGCGCTGCTGCGTCGCCGCGGCCGCCTGAGCACCCTCGCCGCCGAAGCCGCCGAGGATGACGTTGAAGAACGAGCGGTTCATCGCCTTGCACATGATGTAGCTGAGGATCGCGCCCGACGATCCGACCAGCGAGCCGGCGATGATGAGCATGGAGTTGTTGAGCGAGAAGCCGATGCCTGCGGCCGCCCAGCCCGAGTAGCTGTTGAGCATCGACACCACCACCGGCATGTCGGCCCCGCCGATCGGGATGATGATCAGCACGCCGAGCACGAAGGCCAGCGCCAGCATGGCGAAGAACGCCGCCCAGTTCTCGGTGGCCATGAAGACGAGCCCGAGCACGACGGTGGCGATGCCGAGCGCGAGGTTGAGCAGGTGCTGGCCGCCGAACACCACCGGCGCGCCCCGGAACAGGCGGAACTTGTATTTCGCGGAGAGCTTGCCCCAGGCGATCACCGAGCCCGAGAACGTGATCGCGCCGATCGCCGCGCCGAGGAACAGCTCGAGCCGGTTGCCCGACGGGATCGGCTCGCCGCGGGCGACGATGCCGAAGGCCGACGGCTCGGCCACCGCCGCCACGGCGATGAACACCGCCGCCAGGCCGATCATGCTGTGGAAGAAGGCGACGAGCTCGGGCATCTGCGTCATCTCGACGGTGCGCGCGCGGTAGGCGCCGTAGCCGCCGCCGACGACCAGCCCGAGCAGCACCCAGGCCATGCCCGAGGCGCCGGGCTGTCCGATCTGGCCGGCGATCTTGACGATCAGCGCGGCAGTCGTCAGCACGGCGATGGCCATGCCGACCATGCCGAACAGGTTGCCGCGGATCGAGGTCGTCGGGTGCGACAGGCCCTTGAGCGCCTGGATGAAGCAGACGCTGGCGACGAGGTACAGCAGGGTGACGAGGTTCAGGCTCATCGGCTCAACCCTCGCTCTTCTTGGCCGGCGCCTTCTTCTTGAACATCTCCAGCATGCGCCGCGTGACGAGGAAGCCGCCGAACACGTTGACCGATGCCAGCGCGACGGCGAGCACGCCCATCGTCTTGCCCAGGCTGCCTTCGGTCAGCGCTGCAGCCAGCATGGCGCCGACGATGACGATGGCCGAGATCGCGTTGGTCACCGACATCAGCGGCGTGTGCAGCGCCGGCGTCACGTTCCACACGACGTGGTAGCCGACGTAGATCGCCAGCACGAAGATGATCAGGTTGGTCAGGGTGTGCGAGACGACGTCCATGGTGTTCAGCTCCTCTTGATCTCTCCGCCCTGCGTCATCAGGCAGGCGGCGACGATGTCGTCGTCCATCGGCACGTGGAACGTGCCCTCCTTGGTGATCACCAGCTTGAGGAAGTCGAGCACGTTGCGCGCGTACAGCGAGCTCGCGTCGGCCGCCACCAGCGCGCTCAGGTTGGTCTCGCCGACGATCGTCACGCCGTGCTTGACGACCGTGCGCCCCGGCTCGGTCAACGGGCAGTTGCCGCCCTGCGCGGCGGCGAGGTCGACGATCACCGAGCCGGGCTTCATCGCCTTGACCATCTCCTCGGTCACGAGCACCGGCGCCGGCCGGCCCGGAATGAGCGCGGTGGTGATCGCCACGTCCGCCAGCGCGATGCGCCGGGCGACCTCGACCTTCTGGCGCTCCAGCCAGCTCGCCGGCATCGGCCGCGCGTAGCCGCCGACACCCTCGGCGGCTTCCTTCTCCTCGGCGGTCTCGTAAGGCACGTCGATGAACTTCGCGCCCAGCGATTCGACCTGCTCCTTCACCGAGGGCCGCACGTCGGACGCCTCGATCACCGCGCCGAGCCGCTTGGCGGTGGCGATCGCCTGCAAACCGGCGACGCCGACGCCGAGGATCACGACTCGAGCGGCCTTCACCGTGCCGGCGGCGGTCATCAGCATCGGGAAGAAACGCTGGTAGCGCTCGGCGGCGACGATCACGGCCTTGTAGCCGGCGATGTTGGCTTGAGATGAAAGCACGTCCATGCTCTGCGCGCGCGTCGTGCGCGGCGCGGCCTCGAGCGCGAAGGCGGTCAGCCCGGCGGCGGCCAGCGCGG
>JBLMVT010000143.1:0-2916 GCA_050256835.1 Betaproteobacteria bacterium
GTCGATGGGAAGCTTGCGCGTGGGCGTCTCGCGGTCGCGATAGATCGCCCACGTGCCGGCCGCGGCCGCGAGTCCCACCGGGATGTTGATGTAGAAGATCCACGACCACGAGATGTTGTCCGTGATCCAGCCGCCCAGCAGCGGCCCGGTCACCGGCGCGATCAGCGTCGTCATGGCCCACATCGCCATCGCCAGGCCGGCCAGCGCCTTGGGATAACTGGACAGCAGCAGCGACTGCGACAGCGGGATCATCGGGCCGGCCACGAACCCCTGGAACGTGCGGAACGCGATCAGCATCGTCATGTTCGGCGCCAGCCCGCACAGCCACGATGCGATCACGAACAGCACCACGCTGCCGACGAACAGCTTCACCTGGCCGAAGCGCTGGGCGAGCCAGCCGGTCAGTGGCAAGGCGATGGCGTTCGCCACCGCGAAGCTGGTGATGACCCAGGTGCCCTGGTTGGGACTGACACCGAGGTCGCCGGCGATGGCCGGCAGCGACACGTTGGCGATCGACGTGTCGAGCACGTTCATGAAGGTCGCCGCCGACAGCGCGACGGTGCCCCACAAACGCGCGGAGCCTTCGAGCGGCTGCTGCGCAGCCTGCGACGGGCCGGCCATGTTCAGTGCGCGGCGGAAGCCGTGCGGGCGATGGCAGCGGGCGTGATGCCCGCGGGATTGACGGCGGCCGGCCGGTGCGCGGCGGCCGGTCCGGACATCGAGGCGGCAGCGCGCCCCGGGCCGGCGTTGGCGGCGATGATCCGCTGCACAGTCGCCTCGGCCTCGCGGTCGGCGTCGTCGTAGACGCTGGTGCGCGACGCCGTCGGGTCGGCGCGCGGGGCATCGGCCAGCGTGCTGCCGTGCTGGTCGCGCACGTCGACCGTCACGTCCATCGACAGCCCGACGCGCAGCGGATGCGCGGCGAGCTGCGCAGGGTCGAGCGCGATGCGCACCGGCACGCGCTGCACCACCTTGATCCAGTTGCCGGTCGCGTTCTGCGCCGGCAGCAGCGAGAACGCCGAGCCCGTGCCGGCGCCGACGCCGGCCACCGTGCCGGTGTATTCGACGCGCTTGCCGTAGACGTCGGCGATCAGCGTCGCGGGCTGGCCGATGCGCAGCTGGCGCAGCTGGCCTTCCTTGAAATTGGCGTCGACCCAGAGCTGCTTGAGCGGGATCAGCGCCATCAGCGGCGCGCCCGGAGCGACGCGCTGGCCGAGCTGCACGCTGCGCTTGGCGATCGTGCCGTCGACCGGCGCCAGGATGTTCACGCGCTTGGCCGCCAGCACCGCCTCGCGAACGCGCGCTGCGGCGCGCTGCACGTTCGGGTGCAGTTCGACGCTCGTGCCCTCCGTGAGCGCTCGGTTCGACGTCAGCTGCTCGCGCGCCGCCGAGGCGGCCGACTCGGCGGCGGCCACCGCGCTCTTGGCTGCCGAGAGCTGCGCGGTCGCGTGGTTGTATTCCTCGCGGCCGACGGCGCCCGAGGCGAGCAGCGGCTCGCGCCGCGCCACGTCGCCCTGCGCCTTGACGAGGTCGGCCTTGAGCCGTGCGATGTCGGCCTCGCGCAGCGCGACCTGCGCCGCGAGGGCATCGTTGTTGGCGTACAGCGTGCGCACCTCGCGCACCGTCTGAGCCAGCTGCGCCTCGGCCTGGTCGAGCGCGACCTGCGCGTCGGCCGGGTCGAGCTTGACGAGCACGCTGCCGGCCTTGACGAATTCGGTGTCGTCGGCATTGATCGCGAGCACGGTGCCGCCGACCTGCGGCGTGATCTGGATCAGGTTGCCCTGCACGTAGGCGTTGTCGGTCTCCTCGTAGCGCTGGCCGATGACGAAGTGGTACGCGCCCCAGCCGATGCCGCCGAGCAGCACCAGCGCGGCGACGACGCTCAGGCCCTTCTTGCGCGCGGCCCTGCGGTTGCGCGCGGGCTTCTCGGGGATCTGCTGCGGGGCGTTCATGCGGGTGTCCTTCGGGGCTTCGGTCATTGTTGTTCGGTGCGTGCGGCGAGCGTGGGCGCGTCGCGATAACCGCCGCCGAGCGCGCGCGCCAGCGCGACCTGGGCATCGAGCGCGCGCGCCTTCAGCTCGGCGGCGGCGCGGCGCTGCGCCAGCACGTTGGTCTCGGCGGTGAGCACGACGAGGTAGGTGCCGAGCCCGGCGCGGTAGCGCTGCAGGGCCAGGTCGTAGGCGCTCTCGGCGGCGCCCTGCGCCGCCGCCTGCTCGCCCTGCTGGCGGCCGACCGACTGCAGCGATGCGATCTGGTCGGCGGCGTCGCGCACGGCGTCGAGCACGGCCGCGTTGTAGCTTTCGACCGCGGCGTCCAGGTCGGCCGTCCTGCCGCGCAGGTTGGCGCGTAGCCGCCCGGCGTCGAACAGCGGCAGCCGCAGCGCCGGGCCGACGCCGAAGTTCTCGCTGCCGGCGCGCAGCAGGCGGTCGAGCCCGAACGAGTTGAGGCCGACGAAGGCCATCAGGTCGACGTTCGGATAGAACAGCGTGCGCGCCTGGGCGACGTCCTGCGTCGCCGCCTCGACGCGCCAGCGCGCGGCGCTCACGTCCGCGCGCTGGCCGAGCAGGTCGACCGGCAGCGCGGCCGGCACATCGACCGCGTGGACGGCGCGCAGCTCGGGCGCGAGCGCGTCGAGCGCCGCCGGCGGCTGCGCGGAGAGCGCGGCCAGCGCGTGGCGCGCCAGTGCGATCTGCTCGTCGAGCGCCTCGATCTGGGCGCGCACCTCCGGCAGAGCCCCCTCGGCCTGGCGCAGCTCGACGTTGGTGTCCAGGCCCGCGCCGACGCGCTGGCGCACCAGCGACAGCACCTCGTCGCGTTGCGCCAGCGAGCGCTCGGCGATGCGCCGCTGCTCGAGCAGGCGGGCCAGCCCGACGTAGCCGCGCGCGACGTTGCCGGTGAGCTGCAGCCGCGCGGCCG
>JBLMVT010000144.1:0-3234 GCA_050256835.1 Betaproteobacteria bacterium
GCGCCCGCGGCGCCGCCGCGCGAGGCGGTCGTCGCCAAGGGGCCGGCGAGCCCGCGCGAGGTCTGCGGCGACCGCACCCAGTTCGCGCTCTACTACTGCATGCAGACGCAGTGCGAGCAGCCGCAGTGGGCGCGCCACCCGCAATGCATCCGGCTGCGCGATCGCGACGAGGTCACGCAGTGAGCACGATCGTCGCGCAGGCTCGGGCGCGCCGGCGGCGCGCGACTCGCTTGATGGCGTCGCCGCCGAGCGCCGCGGCACGCTCGGCCAGCACGCGGGCGATCGGCCCGACCAGGATTACCTTCTGGTAGGCGGCGCCGGCGTCGCGCCGGCTCGACAGCGCGCGCCCGCGACGAATCCGAACCGTCGACCGGAACGAAGATGCGGCGTGTCATCGGCAACGGCTCCAAGGCGGGCCGGCGTTTCAGCGCATCCCGAACATCATCTGTCGCGCCAGCAGCGAGCGTGCCGGGCCGAGCGCCTGCAGTGCCGCGAGGCCGAGGCCGCGCGCCAGGCCCGCGCCGGGCAGGACCCAGGTGAAGCTGCGCGCGAGGAAGTCGGTGGCCGCGATCATCGACAGCCGGTCGGGCGCGCGCTGCCATTCGACGCGCCGCAGCGCGGCGTCGACGGCGGGTCCGGCGGCGTCGAGCGCGTGCACCAGTTCGACAGCGTCGCGCAGGCCGAGGTTGAGTCCCTGGCCGGCGACCGGGTGCAGCTTCTGCGCGGCGTTGCCGATGCGCACCACGCGCGGCCGGGTGACCGCCGCGCTCGCATCGCCGGCATGGCCGACGAGGCTGCGCTCGGCGTGCAGGCCGAGCGGGAACGCCTTCAGCGGCGTGATCGCGACCAGCGGCCCGACCTCGGCCGGGAACACCGTGTCCAGCACCGCCAGCCGCTGTGCGTCGGTCAGCTCGGCGACCGGGTCGTCGTCGCGCGCCACGCACCACACCAGCGCGGTCTGCGGCGCGCCGGCGGCCCCGCGCGGCAGCGGCAGCAGCGCAGCCGGTCCGTAGCGCGTGAAGCGCTCCCACGCCGTGCCGCCGTGCTCGCGCTCGAGCGTGACCTGGCCGACCCAGGCGGTCTGCCGGTAGTCGTGGCGCCAGTGCCGCCGCCCGGCCGGGCCGAGCGTGTGCTGCACGTCGGCGAACACGCCGCCCTCGGCGACGACGGCCAGGTCGTAGGCCTCGGCGATGCCGGCGTCGATCTCGACCCCGGCCGCCAGGTCCTTCAGCGCGCGCACCGCGGTGCCGAAGCGCGCCTGCAGCCGCTGCGGCTCCCGCTGCACCGCCTCGAGCCAGGCCGCCTGCAGCGGCGCGACGATGCGGCCGTGCGCGAGCACCGCGCCGAGCAGCGGCACGCCTTCGTCGCGGGCGCGGATGCGCAGCTCGACATCGTGGCCGAACAGCCGCGCCGTAGGCGGCTGCTGCGAGATGCGGACCTCGACGATGGGCTGCGCCGCCTTCGCGTCCCAGGCGCCGAGCCGTTCGAGCAGCTGCACGCTGCCCAGCGACAGCGCGATCGTGCGCGGATCGCCGGCCACGTCGAGGTCGGCCGGCCGCGCGTCGTACAGGGTGATGCGTGCGGCGGGCAGCATGCGCGCGGCATGCAGCGCCAGCGCAAGCCCGACCGGGCCGGCGCCGACGACGGCGATCGCGAGCGGCGCGGCAAGCGGCAGCGGCATCGTCAGCCTCCTCAGCCGCGCATCAGCGCCTCGATGTCGGCCGCCGCCACCGGCACGCCGCGCGAGATCAGCTCGCAGCCGTCGGCGGTGACGAGCGCGTCGTCCTCGATGCGCACGCCCAGGTTCCACCAGCGCTCGGGCACGCCGTCGCCCGGTCGCACGTACAGGCCCGGCTCGATCGTCACCACCATGCCGGGCACGAGGCGCCGCGACGGCTTGCGCACGACGCGCCCGCCCAGGCCGTCGGGCTGCTCGACCGGCACCTCGTCGAGCGCCAGGTACTCGCCCACGTCGTGCACCTCGCGGCCGAGCCAGTGGCCGGTGCCGTGCATGTAGTAGCGCCGGTAGGCGGCCGAGGCGACGACGGCGTCGACGTCGCCGTCCTTGTCGCGCGACAGCAGGCCGAGTTCGAGCAGACCCTCGGCGATCGCGCGCACCGCGGCCCAGTGCGCGTCCTGCTTGCGCGCGCCGGGCCGGGTGGCGTCGATCGCCGCCGCCTGCGCCGCCAGCACGACTTCGTACAGCTCGCGCTGCGGCGCGCTGAACACGCCGTCGGCCGGCCAGGTGCGCGTGATGTCGCTGGCGTAGCCGTCGAGCTCGCAGCCGGCGTCGACCAGGCACAGCCGGCCCGGCTCGAGCCGCGCCGCGCCGGCCGCGTAGTGCAGCACGCAGGCGTTGGCGCCGGCGGCGACGATGCTCGGGTAGGCCGGGCTCTGCGCGCCGTGGCGGCGGAACTCGTGCAGCAGCTCGGCCTCGACCTCGTACTCGTGCAGCGGCCGGCCCTCGCGCAGCCGCGCGGCGGCAAAGCGCATCGCGCGTGCGTGCGCGCCGGCCGAGATCGCCGCCGCGCGGCGCATGGTGTCGATCTCGGCGGCGTCCTTGACCAGCCGCATCTCGTCGAGCGGCACGCTCGCGTCGCGCAGCGTCGCCGGCGCCTCGACGCCGAGCCTCGAGCGCGCGCGCAGGGCCGCGAGCCAGCCCTCGACGCGCGCCGTCAGCCCGGTGTGCACGCCGAATGGCAGCCAGACCGCCGGCTGGCCGGCCAGCAGCTCGGGCAGCTTCGCATCGAGCTGGTCGAGCACGAAGGCAGCATCGACGCCGAGTGCGGCGGGTGCCGCCTCGGGGCCGAGCCGCACGCCGTCCCAGATCTCGCGCTCGGGGTCGCGCGGGCGGCAGAACAGCGTGCTGCGTCCGTTCGCCTCGAGCACCAGCCAACCGCCCGGCTCGTCGAATCCGGTCAGGTAGTGGAAGTAGCTGTCGTGGCGGTACGGATGGTCGTTATCGCCGTTGCGGCGCTGCTCGGCCGCGGTCGGCAGCACCGCGACGCCGCCGCCGGCCTCGCGCAGCGTCGCGGCCAGCCGGCGCCGCCGCTCGGCGAAGGGCTCGGTCGTCGGCGCCGAGAGGGTCATGGGCGGCGACTATAGACCGATGCCCCCACGCCGCGCCGGACGTGGGGTGAGCCCTTAGGCTCGCGCTTTGGACGCGAAGGGACTCCCCGCATGCAATACCGACGACTCGGCCGTGCCGGCCTGAAGGTGAGCGAAGTCTCGCTC
>JBLMVT010000145.1:0-3451 GCA_050256835.1 Betaproteobacteria bacterium
CCCCGACTCGCAGACCGGGCTCGGCCGCTGGAGCGCCGACGACTTCTGGCGCGCGTTGCATGACGGCCGCTCGCGCGACGGCCGGCTGCTCGTCCCGGCGTTCCCGTACCCGAACTACACGCTGGTCAGCCGCGACGACGCCGACGCGCTCTATGCCTGGCTGCGCAGCCTGCCCGCGGTCGAGCAGCCGAACCGCCCGCACGCGCTGCGCTTTCCCTACGGCACGCAGGCCGCGCTGGCGGCGTGGCGGCTGCTCTACTTCGCGCCGCAGCGCTTCGTGCCCGATCCGGCGCGCCCGGCCGAATGGAACCGCGGCGCCTACCTGGTGCAGGGGCTGGGCCACTGCAGCGCCTGCCATGCCAGCCGCAACGCGCTCGGCGCGACTGCCGGCCCGCTCGACCTCGGCGGCGGGCTGATCCCGGTGCAAAACTGGTACGCGCCGTCGCTCGCCGCGCCGCACGAGGCCGGCGTGCAGCAACGCGATGCGGCGCAGGTGGTGCAACTGCTCAAGAGCGGCATCGCCGGCGGTGCCTCGATGGCCGGGCCGATGGCCGAGGTCGTGGCCGGCAGCACGCAGCACCTCGACGACGCCGACCTGCGCGCGATCGCCGCCTACCTGCGCGCGCTGCCGGTCGAGCCACCGCCGCCGCAGGCGCCGCCGCCGCGCGCCGACCCGCGCGTGATCGACCACGGCGCGACCGTCTACGACCGCCACTGCGCGCAGTGCCACGGCGAGCACGGCGAGGGCGTGGGCGCCTACCCGCCGCTGGCCGGCAATCGGATGGCAAGGCTCGACACGCCGGCCAACCTGGTGAACGCGGTACTGCAAGGCGGCTTCGCGCCGGCCACCGCGGGCAACCCGCGGCCGTTCGGCATGCCGCCGTTCGCGCCGCTGCTGGCCGACGACGACATCGCCGCCGTGCTCAGCTTCATCCGCGCCAGCTGGGGCAACCGCGCGGCGCCGGTCACGCCCTACGACGTGCAGCGCTTTCGCGCGCGCGGACCGTGAGCCGCGGTCAGAACGGGATGTCGTCGTCCATGTCGTCGAAGCCGGTGGCCGACTTCGGCGCGGCGGGCTTGGCCGCCGGCGGCTTGGCACTCTGGCGCTCGCTCGCGTAGCTGCGCGCGCCGCCTTCCTCGGCCGGCGCGCCGCCGCCCATGCCCTCGCGGCTGCCGAGCAGCTGCATCTCGGTGGCGATGATCTCGGTCGTGTACTTCTCGACGCCGTCCTTGTCCTGCCACTTGCGCGTCTTGAGCCGACCCTCGACGTAGACCGGACGGCCCTTCTTCAGGTACTCGCCGGCGATCTCGGCCAGCCGGTCGTAGAACACGACGCGGTGCCATTCGGTTTCCTCGACCTTCTCGCCCGAGGTCTTGTCCTTCCAGTTGCGCGAGGTCGCCAGCGTGACGTTGCAGATCGCCGCGCCGCTGGGCGTGTAGCGCACCTCGGGGTCGCGGCCGAGGTTGCCGATGAGGATGACTTTGTTGACCGAGGCCATGGCCGCGCTCCCGAGAGAAATGAGGTCGTGCTGTGATTGTGCCGCATGGGCTCGCTGATGCCGCCGCTTGCCGATGCCGCTGCGGCAGCGGGGTGGTGGCACCTGCGTTCTCCGGCCCACGCTCGCGGGCGGGCGCCTCGACGTGCGCGAAGCCCTGCCTTCAACACCGACGCCGCGCCACCAGCCAGGCGACCGCGAATGGGCCTGCGCCCGCAGGCGCCACCACCCCACTGCAACCCCCGGCGGTGGCGTGCCCGCGGGTGGCGTGCCGCGGTGGTCGTCAGGGCAGGTGGCCCGGGGGTGCGGGCGCAGGTCCCATTCGCGGTCGCCTGGTCCTGCACACGCCGAGGCGGCGTTGAAGAGGAAACGGCGGCGCGCTTCAGTGCTGCCCCGCGAGCGTGGACCGGAGAACGCACCCCCGGGCCTCCTGCCACGCCGAGCGCACCGCACGCGCGGCGCCGCGCCCGTTTCTCTCAGGGCTCGCCGTCCCAGTAGTCGAGCGTGCTTTCCGGTCGCTGCCGCGCGGCGAAGGGGCCGGCGCGCACGCCGTACTTGCCCGAGTCGGGGTACTCGCAGACCTCGGGCTGCTCCTGCGTGCTGATCGACAGGTACTTCAGCGGCGCCGCCGAGGTGTTGACCATCTGGTGCGGGTACTCGGGCCCGGGCGGCACGAAGATCACGTCGCCGGTGCGGATCGGCACCAGTTCGCCGGCCACGCGCAGGTGGCCCTCGCCGTCGAGCACGACGAACATCTCCTCCTGCGCGTGGTGCAGGTGGTAGGGGCACGAGCGCATGCCGGGCGCCAGGATGTCGAAGCCGGCGCCCAGCTTCCGCGCTGCCGTGCCGGCGGAGACGCCGCCGCAGCGCGTGTCGTAGAGCGGCGGGCGGTGAAAGCGCTCGAGCGCCACCTCGTCGACGTTGCGCACCAGTTCGCGGCGCAAGGCCGCGGCACGTTCGTTCATGCGGAGCTCCTTCAGTTCACGAACACGGCGCGCACGACGCGCCATTCCTGAGGGCCGTCGGTGGTGCGCGAGCAGCCGAGCGCCTCGGGCTCGGCGCCTGGCGCCAGCTCGGAGCGCGAGCGGTCGCCGGTGCCGTGGCCCATGTGGTAGCGGTCGAGCCAGACGCGCAGCGTACGCGTCGGGTGCGTGTTCCTGACCTCGATCAGCTTGGCGCTGCGTGCGCTGCAGGTGCCCGACAGGTCCTCGACGAACTGCACGTAGGCGCGCGCGTCCTCGTCTGCGCGCGCGAGCGGCGGCGCGGCGGTGGCCAGTGCGAGTGCCAGCGCGGCCCCGAGGGCCCGCCTGAAGCCGCGTGAATGATGCATCGGCCCTCCTGTCGACTGAATCGCCCGCAATCCGGCAGCCACCGCGGCTTCCGGCTCCGCCGGGCCGCCGTGGCGCCCCCTCGAGGGGGAGTAGCGCCGAAGGCGCTTCGGCAGTGGACAATCCCCGGCCGATGTCCCGACCCGCGCCCGCCGTCCCCGCCGACCCGCTGCACGCGATCTTGCACGAGGTCTTCGGCTACACCGAATTCCGCGGCCGCCAGCGGGACATCGTCGAGCACGTCGCGGCCGGCGGCGACGCGCTGGTGCTGATGCCCACCGGCGGCGGCAAGAGCCTGTGCTACCAGATCCCGGCGATCGCGCGCCAGCGCGCCGGCCACGGCCTGACGCTGGTCGTGAGCCCGCTGATTGCGCTGATGCACGACCAGGTCGGCGCGCTGGCCGAGGCCGGCGTCGCGGCGGCCTTCCTCAATTCCAGCCTCGGCGCGGAGCAGGCGCAACGCGTCGAGCGCCGCATGATGGCCGGCGAGCTGACGCTGCTGTACGCCGCGCCCGAGCGCGTCGCCACGCCGCGCTTCCTGGCGCAGCTCGAGGCGCTGCACGCGCGCGGCCGGCTGGCGCTGTTCGCGATCGACGAGGCTCATTGCGTGAGCCAGTGGGGGCACGA
>JBLMVT010000146.1:0-10974 GCA_050256835.1 Betaproteobacteria bacterium
TCGGCCGGCGTGGCCGCGCGCTCGGCGCCGGCGGCCGGGTCGCTGCTGGTGCTGCGCGCCAGCGAACCCTCGTGGGTCGAGGTGCGCGACGCCGGCGGCCAGGTGCTGATCTCGCGCACCCTGCAGCCCGGCGAGGACGCGAACGTCGACGGCGCGGCCCCGTTCAAGGTGCGCATCGGCAACGCCAAGGGCACGATGGTGGTGTTCCGCGGCGAGACCATCGACCCGGCGAAGACGACGCGCGACAACATCGCGCGGCTCGAGCTGAAGTAGCCATGACGCCACTGGACGCCGATATCGCCGCCACCGCGCCCGCGCCCCGCCGCTCGCGCCAGGCGCGCGTGCGCTGGGGCGAGCGCGTGGTGACGATCGGCGGCGACGCGCCGGTGCGCGTGCAGTCGATGACCAACACCGACACGGTCGACGCGATCGGGACCGCGATCCAGGTCAAGGAACTCGCCGCCGCCGGTTCCGAGCTGGTGCGCATCACCGTCAACACGCCGGAGGCGGCGCAGGCCGTGCCGCACGTCCGCGAGCAGCTCGACCGCATGGGCGTCGACGTGCCGCTGGTCGGCGACTTCCACTACAACGGCCACCGCCTGCTGACCGAGTACCCGGCGTGCGCCGAAGCTCTGTCGAAGTACCGCATCAACCCGGGCAACGTCGGCAGGGGCGACAAGCGCGACCGCCAGTTCGCGCAGATGGTCGAGGTGGCGGCGCGACTCGGCCGGGCGGTGCGCATCGGCGTCAACTGGGGCAGCCTCGACCAGGAACTGCTGGCGCGCCTGATGGACGAGAACGCGACGCGCGCCGAACCGCTCGACGCGCGCCAGATCATGTACCGCGCGTTGATCGTCTCGGCGGTCGAGTCGGCGCGCTTCGCGGAGCAGATCGGGCTTCCCGGCGAGCAGATCGTGCTGTCGTGCAAGGTGTCGGGTGTGCAGGACCTGATCAGCGTGTATCGCGCGCTGGCGGCACGTTGCGACTACGCGCTGCACCTCGGCCTGACCGAGGCCGGCATGGGGACCAAGGGCACGGTCGCCTCGGCGGTCGCGCTCGGCGTGCTGCTGCAGGAGGGCATCGGCGACACCATCCGCGTCTCGCTGACGCCGCAGCCCGGCGAGGCGCGCACGCAGGAGGTGGTGATCGCGCTCGAGATCCTGCAGTCTCTCGGCCTGCGCTCGTTCAACCCGAGCGTGACCGCCTGCCCGGGTTGCGGCCGCACCACCAGCACCACGTTCCAGGAGCTGGCCAAGCGCATCGACGACCACCTGCGCGCGCAGATGCCCGTGTGGCGCGAGCGCTACCCCGGGGTCGAAGGACTGCGCGTCGCGGTGATGGGCTGCATCGTCAATGGCCCCGGCGAGAGCAAGCACGCCGACATCGGCATCAGCCTGCCGGGCACCGGCGAGGCGCCGGCAGCGCCGGTGTTCATCGACGGGCGCAAGGCGATGACGCTGCGCGGCGCGCACATCGCCGAGGAGTTCCACCGCATCGTCGAGGACTACATCGAGCGGCGCTTCGGCGGCATGGCGCCGCGCTGACTTTAGCGCACGCACGCCTTCCCCATCACCGCGGCCGCCGCGCCGCCGACTCCTAGCTGCCATGGCTGACATCCTGCGTGCCGTCAAGGGCATGAACGACATTCTGCCGGCCGGCGTGCCGCGCACCGAGAGGCTGCCCGATTCGGGACTGTGGCAA
Organism: Betaproteobacteria bacterium; assembly: GCA_050256835.1. Taxonomy (GTDB): domain Bacteria; phylum Pseudomonadota; class Gammaproteobacteria; order Burkholderiales; family Burkholderiaceae_C; genus JAMHWF01. The sequence continues at coordinate 1,702 of JBLMVT010000146.1, forward strand.
TGGTTCGAGGACCGCGTGCGCGACGTGCTGCAGCGCTACGGCTACCAGAACCTGATCACGCCGGTGGTCGAGCCGACCCAGCTGTTCGTGCGCGGGCTTGGCGAGGTCACCGACATCGTCGAGAAGGAGATGTATTCCTTCGTCGACTCGATGAACGGCGACCCGCTCACGCTGCGCCCCGAGGCGACCGCCGGCATCGTGCGCGCGATGATCGAGCACAACGCGCTGTACAACGGACCGCTGCGCCTGTGGACGATGGGGCCGATGTTCCGCCACGAGCGGCCGCAGAAGGGGCGCTACCGCCAGTTCCACCAGCTCGACGTCGAGGCGCTGGGCTATGCCGGCCCGGACGTCGACGCCGAGATGATCCTGATCGGCCGCTCCTTGTGGCGCGAACTCGGCCTGGTCGAGGGGCGCGACGTGCGGCTCGAGCTGAACAGCCTGGGCCAGCCCGAGGAACGGCGAGCCCACCGCGCGGCACTGATCGAGCACTTCGAGCGCCACGCCGACGCGCTCGATGGCGACGCGCGCCGCCGCCTGCACAGCAACCCGCTGCGCATCCTCGACAGCAAGACCGACTCGATGCAGCCGCTGATCGAGGCGGCGCCGAAGCTCGGCGAGTTCCTCGGACGCGAGTCGCTGGCGCACTTCGACGCGCTGCGCAGCGCACTCGACGCAGCGGGTCTCGCGTACCGCATCAATCCGCGCCTGGTGCGCGGCATGGACTACTACAACCTGACCGTGTTCGAGTGGGTCACCGACCAGCTCGGCTCGCAGGGCACGGTGTGCGGCGGCGGGCGCTACGACGGGCTGATCGAGCAGCTCGGCGGCAAGCCGGCTCCCGCGGTCGGCTTCGGCCTCGGCATCGAGCGGCTGCTGCTGCTGCTGCAGGAGCTGCGCGTACCGGTGCCCGACTCGAGCCCGCACGCCTACGCCGTCGTGCCGTCCGCCGGCGTCGTGGCGCAGGCGATCGCGACGCTGGAAGTGCTGCGCGCGGCCGGCGTGTCGGTGCTGATGCACGCCGGCGGCGGCAGCATGAAGGCGCAGTTCAAGCGCGCCGACGCGAGCGGTGCGCGCGTCGCGCTGGTCTTCGGCGAGAGCGAGGTGGCCCAGGGCCAGGTCGCGGTCAAGCCGCTGCGCGTGCCCGGCGCGCCGCAGACGCTGCGCCCGCTGGCCGAGGCCGCGGCCTGGGCCGCCGAGCTGCGGTCGCCCGAAACCCGCAACGCATAATCGCGCCTTCATTCGCACGCCCCGTCCATGGCCACGCATCTCGATCTCGAAGAACAGGAACAGCTCGCCCAGCTCAAGCACTTCTGGAGCCGCTACGGCAACCTCATCACCTGGCTGCTGATCATCGTGTTCGGCGCCTTCGCGGCCTGGAACGGCTGGCAGTGGTGGCAGCGCGAGCAGGCGGCGAAGGCGGGCGCGCTGTACGACGAGGTCGAGCGCGCGGCACAGGCCAAGGATGCCGCGCTGGCGGTGCGTGCCTTCAACGACCTGAAGGACCGCTACGGTGGCACCGCGTATGCCGAGCAAGGCGGTCTGCTGGCCGCCAAGGTGGCCTACGAGCAGGGCAAGACCGACGAAGCGCGTGCCAGCCTGAGCTGGGTGGCCGACCATGCGACCGAGGTCGAGTACCGCACCATCGCGCGACTGCGGCTGGCCGCGCTGCTGCTCGACGCCAAGCAGTACGACGCGGCGCTCAAGCAGCTCGACGACGCCAAGGCGAAGACGTTCGAGCCGCTGGTGGCCGACCGCCGCGGCGACGTGCTGCTCGCGCAAGGCCGCAAGGACGACGCGCGCACCGCCTACCAGCAGGCGTGGGCCGCGATGGATCCGTCGGTCGAGTACCGTCGCCTGATCGAAGCCAAGCTGACGGCGCTCGGCGCCGCGCCGGCCGCCAGCGGAGCCGCGCAATGAGGGCGCGCCTGGTGCGCCTGCTGCGCGGCGGCGCCGCCGCGGCAGCACTGTCCTTGGTCGCCGCCTGCTCGACCACGAGCAAGCCGACGCCGGCGCCGCTGGAGGCGATCGCCGCACCGAAGCTGGCCGAACGCCAGGTGTGGAGCGCGAGGCTCGACGCCGTGACCTTCCCGCTGTTCGTCGCGGTCGAGGGCAACGCGTTCACGCTGGCCGGCAGCGACGGCCGCCTGGTCGCGCTGGCGATCGACGACGGCCACGAGCTGTGGCGCGCCGAGGTCGGTGCCAGGCTGTCCGCCGGTGTCGGCAGCGACGGCCGCTACGCCGCGGTGGTGACGCGCGACAACGAGCTGCAGGTGCTCGACCGCGGCCGGCCGCTGTGGCACGCGACGCTCGCCTCGCGCGTCGAGACCGCGCCGCTGGTCGCCGGCGAGCGCGTGTTCGTGATGGGCGTCGACCGCGCGGTGCACGCGTTCGACGCCGCCAGCGGCGCCCGGCTGTGGTCGTTCGCGCGGCCGGGCGACGCGCTGACCCTGGCGCAGGCCGGCGTCGTCACCGCCTGGGGCAACACCTTGCTCGTCGGTCAGGGGCCGCGGCTGGCCGGGCTCGATCCGCTCGACGGCAGCCTGCGCTGGGAGACGGCCATCGCCACCCCGCGCGGAACCAACGAGGTCGAACGCCTGGCCGACCTGGTCGGGCCGGCGGCGCGTGTCGGCAAGACGCTGTGCGTGCGCGCCTTCCAGTCCGCCGTCGGCTGCGTCGACGCCGAGCGCGGCACCCTGCTGTGGAGCAAGAACGCCGGCGGCAACCAGGCGGTCGATGCCGACGCCGACCACGTCTACGGCGCCGACGCCAGCGACCGCGTCACCGCCTGGAAGCTGGCCAGCGGCGACGTCGCCTGGACCCACGAGCGCTTCCTCAATCGCGGGCTGAGCGCGCCGCGCGCGCTGGCCGACGCCGTCGTGTTCGGCGATGCCGAGGGCTACGTCCACTTCCTCGCACGCGACAGCGGCGCCACGCTGCAGCGCCTGCCGACCGACGGCACGGCGGTGGTCGGCAAGCCGGCGCTGGCCGGCACGACGCTGCTCGTGGTGACCCGGGGCGGCGGCGTATACGCGTTCCGCCCTTCGTGAGCCGCGGCGCGCGATGAAGCCCGTCATCGCGATCGTCGGCCGCCCGAACGTCGGCAAGTCCACGCTGTTCAACCGGCTGACGAAGAGCCGCGACGCAATCGTCGCCGACTTCGCTGGCCTGACGCGCGACCGCCACTACGGCGACGGCCGCCTCGGCGAGCGCGAGTTCATCGTCGTCGACACCGGCGGCTTCGAGCCCGACAGCACCGCCGGCATCGTCCGGGAGATGGCGCGGCAGACGCGGCAGGCGGTGGCCGAGGCCGACGCAGTGATCTTCGTGGTCGACGTGCGCGACGGGCTGTCGGCGCAGGACCACGACATCGCGCGCTACCTGCGCACCGCCGGCAAGCGCGTCGTGCTGGCGGCGAACAAGGCCGAAGGCATGGCCGAGTCGCCGCGGCTGGCCGAGTTCCACGAACTGGGCATCGGCGAACCCCACCCGGTATCCGCGGCGCATGGCCAGGGCGTGCGCAGCCTGATCGAGGCGGCGCTGGAAGGGATCGAGTTCACCCCGGTCGAGGCTGCGGAGGAACCGGCCAACGCGCCGGTCCGACTGGCGGTTGCCGGCCGGCCGAACGTCGGCAAGTCGACGCTGATCAACACCTGGCTCGGCGAGGAGCGGCTGGTCGCCTTCGACCAGCCGGGCACGACGCGCGACGCGATCGTGGTGCCGTTCGAGCGCAACGGCCGGCGCTACGAGCTGATCGACACCGCCGGGCTGCGCCGCAAGGGCCGGGTGTTCGAGGCGATCGAGAAGTTCTCGGTCGTCAAGACGCTGCAGGCGATCGCTGACGCCCACGTGGTGGTGCTGCTGGTCGACGCCACACAGGGCGTGTCCGAGCAGGATGCCCACATCGCCGGCTACATCCTGGATAGCGGCCGGGCGGTCGTGGTGGCGGTCAACAAGTGGGACGCGGTCGACGCCTACCAGCGCCAGATGGTCGAGCGCTCGGTCGCGCAGCGGCTGCCGTTCCTGAAGTTCGCCCCGGTCGTGCACATCTCGGCGACCCGGCGCCTGGGCCTCGGGCCGCTGTGGAAGGCGATCGGCGAGGCGCACGCCTCGGCGCTGAAGAAGCTGCCGACGCCGGTGCTGACCCGGCTGATCCACGAGGCCGTCGAGCACCAGGCGCCGCGCCGCGACGGCATGTTCCGGCCCAAGCTGCGCTATGCCCACCAGGGCGGGTCGAACCCGCCGGTGGTGGTGATCCACGGCAACTCGCTCGACCACGTGACCGACGCCTACAAGCGCTACCTCGAGGGCTGCGTGCGCGAGCATTTCAAGCTCGTCGGCACGCCGCTGCGCATCGAACTGCGCTCTTCGCGGAACCCCTACAAGGAAAAGGAATCGTAAGGGAGCCGTCGCGCGTCGGGCACCGTGTGTTAACGTGCCCGCTCTATTGATCTTCAACACGGAGCATATCGTGAGCAACAAAGGGCAACTCCTACAAGACCCGTTCCTGAACCTGCTGCGCAAGGAACACGTGCCGGTGTCGATCTATCTGGTCAACGGCATCAAGCTGCAAGGTCACATCGAATCCTTCGACCAGTACGTCGTCCTGCTGCGCAACACGGTGACGCAGATGGTCTACAAGCACGCCATCTCGACCGTGGTGCCCGGCCGCGCCGTGAATTTCCACGCCAACGAGCCGAGCGAACAGTCCTGAAGCCGCAGGCCGATCGGCCGTCCGCGGCCCCTTCCACGATTGCGACCGCCGCGCGCGAGTCGCCGCCCAAGGCGGTGCTCGTCGGGGTGGACTTCGGCGCGGGCGCGTCCTTCGACGCCTCGCTGGACGAACTCGCCCAGCTCGCCGAATCGGCCGGCGACGCGCCGGTGGCCCGCCTGGTCGCGCGACGCAAGGCGCCGGACCCGGCACTGTTCGTCGGCAGCGGCAAGGCCGACGAGATCAAGGCGCTCGTGCTCGGCCACCAGGCCGAGGCGGTGCTGTTCGACCAGGCGCTGTCGCCGGCGCAGCAGCGCAACGTCGAGCGACACCTCGGCGTGCCGGTGGCCGACCGCACGATGCTGATCCTGGAGATCTTCGCCCAGCGCGCGCGCAGCCACGAGGGCAAGCTGCAGGTCGAGCTGGCGCGGCTGTCGTACCTGTCGACGCGGCTGGTGCGGCGCTGGAGCCACCTCGAGCGCCAGCGCGGCGGCATCGGCACGCGCGGCGGCCCGGGCGAGGCGCAGATCGAGCTCGACCGACGCATGATCGGCGAGCGCATCAAGACGGTGTCGCAGCGGCTGGAGAAGGTCAAGCGCCAGCGCCACACACAGCGCCGCGCGCGCACTCGCAGCGGCAGCTTCGCGGGCTCGCTGGTGGGCTACACGAACGCCGGCAAGTCGACGCTGTTCAATGCGCTGGTGAAGGCGCGCGCCTACGCCGCCGACCAGCTGTTCGCCACGCTCGACACGACGACGCGCCAGCTCTGGCTGGAGGACGCGCAGCGCGCGGTGTCGCTGTCGGACACTGTCGGCTTCATCCGCGACCTGCCGCACAAGCTGGTCGAGGCGTTCAAGGCCACGCTGCACGAGGCAGCCGAGGCCGACCTGCTGCTGCACGTCGTCGACGCCGCGAGCCCACAGCACGTCGAGCAGATGGCCGAGGTCGAGCGCGTGCTCGACGAGATCGGAGCCGCCGGCGTGCCGCAGATCCTCGTCTTCAACAAGCTCGACCGGCTCGACGGCTCGCAGCGCCCGCGCGCGCTCGTCGACGAGACGCTGCGCGACGGCGGCGTGCGCGTGCCGCGGGTGTTCGTCAGCGCCGCCACCGGCGAAGGGCTCGACGAACTGCGCCATGCCATCGCCCGCGCCGTGCTCGGCGCGCGCGGCCGCGCGACCGAGGCGGTAAGGGACGCGACCGCGGACGAGCCGGCCGGCGCTGCGGACACGACAACGACGATCCGATCCCACGCATGAGCAAGAGCCCGTTCCCGCAGCACGACACCCCGCTGCTCGCCAACGGCAACCGCAACGACGGCCCGCCCGACCTCGACGAGCTGTGGCGCGACTTCAACCGCAAGCTCTCGGGGCTGTTCGGCAGGCGCGGCGGCGCCCGCCCGCCCGAGGGCGGCGGCCCGGGCCTGCCGCCCGACTCGAAGAGCACCGGCATCGGCATCGGGCTGGTGGTCGGCGCGGTGCTGCTGATCTGGCTCGGTAGCGGCTTCTTCATCGTGCAGGAGGGCCAGCAGTCGGTGGTCACCTCGTTCGGCCGCTACAGCCACACCGTCGACGCCGGCTTCAACTGGCGCTTCCCGTATCCGTTCCAGGCCAACGAGACGGTCGCGGTGACGCAGCTGCGCTCGGTCGAGATCGGGCGCAACACGACGGTGCAGGCGACCGGGCTGCGCGATTCGTCGATGCTGACGCAGGACGAGAACATCGTCGACATCCGCTTCACCGTGCAGTACCGGCTGAAGAACGCGCGCGCCTACCTGTTCGAGAACCGCAACCCCGACGAGGCGGTGGTTCAGGCGGCCGAATCGGCGGTGCGCGAGATCGTCGGGCGCAGCAAGATGGACCAGGTGCTCTACGAGCAGCGCGACGCCATCGCGGCCGACCTCGTCAAGTCGGTCCAGTCGCAGCTCGACCGGCTCAACGCCGGCATCCTGATCGCCAACGTCAACGTGCAGAGCGTGCAACCGCCCGAGCAGGTGCAGGCCGCGTTCGACGACGCCTTCAAGGCGACCGCCGACCGCGAGCGCCTGAAGAACGAGGGCCAGGCCTACGCCAACGACGTGATTCCGAAAGCGCAGGGCACGGCGTCGCGGCTGAAGGAGGAGTCCGAGGGTTACCGCGCGCGCGTCGTGGCGCAGGCCGAGGGCGACGCGCAGCGCTTCGCCAGCGTGCTCGCCGAGTACCAGAAGGCGCCGGCGGTGACGCGCGACCGGCTGTACATCGACACGATGCAGCAGATCTACGCCAATGTCAGCAAGGTGCTGGTCGACCTGCACAACGGCGCTAGCCTGCTCAACCTGCCGCTCGACAAGCTGCTGCAGTCGCCGACCGTCGTCGCGCCGCCGGTGGCCACGCCGCCGGCCGAGAGCGCGCCGGCCAGCAGCAACGGGCCGGTCGACGTGCGCTCGCGCGACGGCGGCCGCGAGCGCAGCCGCGAGCGCGAGACGCGCTGACGAAGGGCACCGCATGAATCGCATCGCCATGATCGCAGCGCTGGCGCTGATCGCGCTGATGCTGCTCGCCTCGACGCTGTTCATCGTCGACCAGCGCCAGTTCGCCGTCATCTACGCGCTCGGCGAGATCAAGAGCGTCATCAGCGAGCCCGGACTGAAGGTCAAGCTGCCGCCGCCGTTCCAGAACGTCGTCTTCCTCGACCGCCGCATCCAGACGCTCGACAGCCCCGAGACCCGACCGATCTTCACCGCCGAGAAGAAGAGCCTGGTGATCGACTGGCTGATCAAGTGGCGCGTCGTCGACGCGCGCCAGTTCATCCGCAACAACGGCATCGACATGCGTAACCTCGAGAGCCGGCTGTCACCCGTGGTGCAGGCCGCGTTCAACGAGGTCGTCACCAAGCGCACCATCCGCGAGATGCTGTCGACCGAGCGCGACGCGGTCATGCAAGAGGTGCGCAGCCGGCTGGCCGACGAGGCGAAGTCGTTCGGCATCGACATCGTCGACGTGCGCATCAAGCGCGTCGACTTCTCGGCGAACATCACCGACTCGGTCTACCGCCGGATGGAGTCCGAGCGCAAGCGCGTCGCCAACGAGCTGCGCTCGACCGGCGCCGCCGAGGGCGAAAAGATCCGCGCCGACGCCGACCGCCAGCGCGAGGTGATCGTCGCCAACGCGTACCGCGACGCGCAGAAGGTCAAGGGCGAGGGCGACGCCAAGGCTTCGGCGATCTACGCCGAGGCGTTCGGCCGCGACCCGGCCTTCGCCCGCTTCTACCGGAGTCTGGAAGCCTACCGCTCGAGCTTCCGCAGCCGCAGCGACGTGCTGCTGGTCGACCCGAGCAGCGACTTCTTCCAGGCGATGCGCTCGTCGGGCAGTGCCACCGGTGGGGCCGCACCGGCGGCGGCGCGCAGCGGGGCCGCCCGGCGCTGACGCGGCGCGGCATGTCCAACACCCTGCTCGCCGCGTTCGCCCTGATGCTGGTCATCGAGGGCCTGCTGCCGTTCTTCAGTCCGACCACTTGGCGTACCGTGTTCGAGCGCATGACGCGGCTGACCGACGGCCAGATCCGCTTCGTCGGCCTGTCCAGCATGCTCGCCGGGATGGCGCTGCTGCTGCTGTTCGGCAGCTGAGCGGCGGTGCCGCGGCGTGGCCGGTGCGAGGGGCGCCGGTACAATGCCTCTTTCAATCCCGGTTGTTCCCATGTCGTCTGCTTGGCTGCTGCCCGAGCACATCGCCGACGTCCTGCCAGCCGAGGCCCGGCGCATCGAGGAGCTGCGGCGCACCCTGCTCGACGTGGCACGCGGCTACGGCTGCGAACTGGTCATTCCGCCGCTGCTCGAGCATCTCGACTCGCTGCTGACCGGCACGGGGCACGAGCTGGAACTGCGCACCTTCAAGCTGGTCGACCAGCTGAGCGGCCGCACCCTCGGCGTGCGCGCCGACACGACGCCGCAGGCCGCGCGCATCGACGCCCACCTGCTCAACCGCCAGGGCGTGACGCGGCTGTGCTACTGCGGGCCGGTGCTGCACACGCGGCCGGCGGCGCCGCACGCGACGCGCGAACCGCTGCAGTTCGGTGCCGAGACCTTCGGCCACGCCGGGCTCGAGGCCGATCTCGAGGTGATCGAACTGGCGCTCGATGCGGCGCTCGAGGCGGGCCTCGGCGGACTGGTGATCGACCTCGCCGACGCGCGCATCGTCGACGGGGTGCTCGAGGGCGTCGCGCCCGCCCGGCAGGACGAACTGGTCGGCGCGCTCGCGGCCAAGGACACGGCGCTGCTGCAGCGCCTGGCGGCGCCGTTGCCGGCGCCGACGCGCGCGGCGCTGCTGCGGCTGACGACGCTGTACGGCGGCACCGAGGTGCTCGATGCGGCACGCCGCGAGCTGCCGGCGCGCGCGTCGATCGCCGCGGCGCTCGACGACCTGCGCCGGCTGGCAGAGCAGCTCGCGCAGTCGCACCCCGAGGTGCGCGTCGGCTTCGACCTCGCCGACCTGCGCGGCTACGCCTACTACAGCGGCGCGCGCTTCGCGATCTACGTGGCCGGCGCGGGCGACGCGCTGGTGCGCGGCGGGCGCTACGACGAGGTCGGC
>JBLMVT010000147.1:0-6611 GCA_050256835.1 Betaproteobacteria bacterium
CGCCGGCACGGCGGCGAGCGGCGCGTTGCCGCGACGCAGGCCGCCGTCGACCGCCCAGGCGACGATGCCCAGCAGCGTCACGCCGGCGGCCATGCCGAGGCCGGCGAACGCCAGCCGGCTGTCGCGCCAGCGCGGCGCCTCGTCGGCGTCGCCGAACACCTCGCGCGCGGCCTGGTCGATGACCTTGCGGTCGACCGTCGAGCGGCCGCTCGAGTAGGCGCCAAGCAGCGCGCGGTCGGCCAGCAGGTTGATGCGCCGCGGCACGCCGCGCGACAGCTTGTGGATGCGGCGCAGCGCCTCGCGGTCGAACGGCAGGCCCTTCTTCAGGCCGGCGATGGCCAGGCGGTGGCGCACGTACTGCGCGGTCTCGGATTCGGTCAGCGCATCGAGGTGGTAGCGCGCGACGACGCGCTGCGCCAGCTGCTCGAGTTCGGGGCGCGCCAGCAGGCCGCGCAGCTCGGGCTGGCCGATCAGGATGATCTGCAGCAGCTTGCGCTCGCTGGTCTCGAGGTTGGTCAGCAGGCGCAGCTGCTCGAGCACCTCGGCCGACAGGTTCTGCGCCTCGTCGATGATCAGCACGTTGTTCTGCCGCACGGCGTGGGTGCGCAGCAGGAACTCGTTGAGCGGGTCGAGGTAGTCCTTCACCGTTGCAGGCCCCGGGCCCTCGTGGCGGTACGGGATGCCGAACTCGTCGCACACCGTCTTCAGCAGCTCGCCGACGGTCAGCTTGGGGTTGAAGATGTAGGCAACGTTGCAGCGCTCGGGAATCTGCTCGAGGAAGCAGCGGCACACCGTGGTCTTGCCCGCGCCGATCTCGCCCGACAGCAGCACGAAGCCGCCGCCGCCCTTGACCCCGTACAGCAGGTGCGCCAGCGCCTCGCGGTGGCGCTCGCTCATGAACAGGTAGCGCGGATCGGGCGCGATCGAGAACGGCTCCTGCCGCAGGCCGAAGAATTGCGTGTACATGGGCTGCTCGCAGTCTATCGCCCGGGCGGCCCGGCCGGCTCGCCCGCCTCGACGCGCCGGAACGAGGCCAGCAGCGCCAGGTCGTAGCCGATCTTTAGCAGCCCGCAGCCGACCAGCGGCGCGGCCAGCCAGCCGGCGGCGAACAGGGCGCCGGCCAGCGTCGGGCTGGCCGCCGCGGCGAGGCTGCGCGGCACGGCAGTGAAGCTGGCGGCGGCGGTGCGCTCGGCCGGTGTCACCACTGCCATCACGAAGGCGGTGCGCGTCGGCACGTCCATCTGCGACAGCGCGCTGCGCGCCAGCAGCAGCGCCAGCGCGAGGTCCAGGCGCGGCGCCAGCGCCGCCGCGACCAGGAACAGGTTGCTCGGGATGTGCGTCCAGACCATGGTGCGCAACAGCCCGATGCGCGCCGCGACGCGCGGCGCGGCGAGCTGCGACAGCGCCGCCAGCAGCCCGGTCCAGAAGAAGAACGCGCCGGCCTGCGCCAGCGACAGCCCGAAGCGCTGGAACAGCCAGAGCGCGAGCATCGCGTTGACGACCAGCCCGCCGGCAAACGCATCGACCGAGAACAGCGCCGCCAGCCGCAGCACGATGGGTCGCGACGGGCCGAGCGGCGCGGCCGGCGCGGCGTCGTCGGCGCGGCCCTGCGGCAGCGCGCGGTACAGGCGCCAGACCGCCAGCCCGATCGCCGCGTAGAGGACGAACATCGCGCGCAGCGCGGCGATCAACGGCGTGCCGAGGTGGGCGACGAGCCAGGGCGGCAGCGCCGCGGCGAGTGCGCCGACCGCCGCGGCGAGCGCGCCGGCCAGCGAATAGCGGGCGAACAGTTCGGTGCGCGCGGTGCCGGCCGCCGCCTGCGCCAGCCGCGCGTGCTCCAGCGGCAGGAACAGGCTCACGTCGCCCGCGCTCGGGTTGAGGGTGCCGACGAAGGCGACCACGAGCAGCGGCCAGAACGACGACAGGCCGGCGAAGCCGGCGCCGGTTGCGGCCATCAGCAGCGCGGCGCCGCGCAACCAGCGCCGCGGCGTGCCGCGATGCCCGGCCACGCCGACCGCCAGCGTGGCCAGCGCCGAGCCGGCCAACGTCGCCGTGCTCAGCACGCCGACCTCGAGCTGCCCGAAGCCGAGCGCGAGCAGGTAGGCCGGCAGCAGTACGGCGACGTAGCCGTCGGCGAAGCCGCGCAGGGCGCGCGCGGCCAGCAGCGGCCGTACCGCGTCGGCGACGCCGACCGGCAGCGGAAGGCGCCGCGGGCGAGACATGGCGCGAGTACATCACGCCCTGCTGCGCCGGGTCCTAACCCGGCGCAGGCAGCACCCTCAGCCCGACCCAGGCCACGGCGATCACCGCGTCGGCCGGCACGCTGAGCGCTCCCGGCACGTAGAAGAAGGCCGAGGCGAGTGCGGCACCGAACGCCAGCTCGACCACGCAGCCCGCCGCGAACAGCAGCGCGCCGCACACCAGCCAGCGTCGCAGGTAGGTCGGCAGCCAGCGCGCCTGCTGGCAGTTGTGGCGCCAGGCGGCGGCGCGCTCGAGCAGGCTGCCGCGCGTCACGTCGCGGAACAGCCAGGCGAAGAAGAAGTAGCGGTACAGCAGGGTGCGCAGCGGCAGCGCGTCGGGCACGGCATTCATGCCCGCCATTGTCGGCAATGTCCGTTCCTGCGTCAGCTCGCGAGCCAGGCGACGAGGCAACTGGTGATGCCGACCAGCACCAGGCTGCCGCCCCACACGGCATCGAGGTTGAGCCAGGCGCGGCGCACGAAGGCCAGGCCCAGCCAGCGGTAGACGGCCCAGGCGAGCGCGACGCCGGCGACGATCATCGCCAGCGTGTGCACGGCGGCGACGAGCAGCGCGGTGCCGACGCTCGGCGCCAGCGACGCCAGCAGGCTCGCATGCTCGTCGCGCGGGCCGCACAGGCCGAGCGCGACCGGCAGCAGCATCAGCCCGGCGCCGTGCGCGGTGGCCATCAGGAACGACCACCAGGCCAGCCGCGTCGGCGGCACCCGTGCCAGCGCGCGCGGGTGGCGCCGCTCGAGCAGCCGCCACACGCCGAAGGCAATCAGCAGCGCGCCCGCGGCCAGCCGGATCGCCAGGCTCCACTGCAGCAGCCAGACCATCAGGGCGAACGGCACCAGCACCACCGCCATGGCGAGGAAGTGGCCGGCGCCGAGCGGGCCGAGGGTGGCGAACACGGCGCGGTCGCGCCGCGCCGTCAGTCCGTTGGCGACCGCCAGCGGCCAGCCCATCGCAGGATTCAGGCCGTGGTAGACGCCGAAGGCCAGCACCGCCGCCCACAGGCCGGCGCTGCCTTCGGCGAACGGGCCCATGCCCCAGCGCTCTAAGCCGACGGGTAGCAGAACGAGTCGGTCGAGCAGTCGCCGCCCTCGAGCCGGATCTGGTGCGCCCCGAAGGCCGGCCCGAACTCGACGCGGAACTCGCGGTCGAGCGTGATCCCGCCGCCCGCGCCGACGTTGCACATCACCTGCACGCCGGGCACGCCGTCCGGGTAGAACTGGGTGTCCCAGCGGCTGTACAGGCCGTTGGTGAAATACACGCGCCGGCCGTCGCGGCTGATCTCGGTCATCTGCGGGCCGCCGGGGAAGGGCTTGCCGTTCGGGTGCTTGCCGCGCTGCGCGATGCCGCCGACGCGCACGCTGCCGGTCTGCTTGGGCTTCATGGGGTCGCTCACGTCGAACTGCTTCAATTCGCCGGTGCCCCAGCAGGCGACGTAGAGGAAGCGGTCGTCGAGCGAGAGGTCGATGTCGGTGATCAGCGGCGGCACCGCGCCGAAGCCCTGCAGCAGCGGCGGCAGCAGCGACTTGTCCGCCGGCTCGGCGGCGATGCGCACCGTCTTCTCGGCGCCGAAGCTGCCGTCGGACTTGCGGTACCAGGTCCAGATCGAGCCCTCGAGGTTGGTCGTGTCGACCACCACGCCGAGGAAGCCGTACTCGCGCGTCGGGTCGTGCGCCGGGCGGACCTCGAGCGCCATCTGGTGGTTGGCGCCCAGATCGATCGTCTGCACGTGCTTGCGCGCGCGCAGGTCCCAGAAGTGGATCGCATGGCCGTACTTGTTGGCCAGCAGATCCTCGGGGACGATGCCGTTCTCGAACTGCGGCGGCAGCCCCCACTCGCTGGACACCATGTAGTCGCGCGGCAGGTTCCACCAGAAGTCGTAGTGCAGCTTCTGCGGGCCGCGCTCGAGCTCCCACTTGCCGAGAATGTCGAAGGTCTCGCAGTCCATCACGAAGATGCCGGGTGGGCCTTCGGTGCCGTCCTTGCCCGCGCCGCCCAGCGTGCTGACGTAGATGCCCTCGGGCCCGCAGTGGATGGTGTGCGGGCGCGAATAGCCGGTCTTCTTCAGCACCTCCTCGGGCTCGATCACGCGCGCCAGGGTCGGCTTGCGCGGGTCCGGCTGGGTGTCGACGATGTAGATGCGCGACGAGCGGATGCCCGGGATGATCAGATAGCGGCGCCGCAGGTGCGCGTGGCCGGCCAGCGGCGACAGCGCCGAAGAGCAGGCGTTCCAGCCGAAGTGGTGGAACTCGTCGCCCTGGTGCGGCATGTCGAGCCGCGAGATCACCTGGCTGTAGGTCGGCGAGCCGGGGTCGACGTCGACGGTGGCGAGCGCGTCGGGACGCGAGCCGTCGGGCGAGAGCAGGGCGGTATAGGCGATCCGCTCGCGTGGCGCCTCCATGGCAAGGCGCGGCGAAGGGTGGAAGGTCGGGTCAGGTCGCAGGGTGTCGAGCATGGCTCCTCCTCGTCGGGTCGATGAAAAGCGCGAGGAACCCGCCCCTCGGTGCCTCCTCCCGCGCACGGACCGGCAAGCATGATCCGCGCGCGGCGGCTGTCAAGGGGACCCGCCTAATTCCGAAATGAGCGCGACGGCGACCACGTGCCATGCCTGCGGCGGGCTCGGCGCGGCGGGTGGGCCGCAGAACGCAGCTGCCGCCCCCGCCCTGCCGCGGCAGCCCCGGCGGGAAGTACCTCACGGCGCGCGCGTCCACCACTCCGCCGCCAGCTCGCGCTGCAGGAAGTCGATGAAGCTGCGCACCTTGCCGGGCAGCAGCTTGGGCGAGGGAAAGACGGCGTGCAGCTGCTGCGAGGGCAGCACGTGGTCGGCGAGCACCGGCACGATCGCGCCCTGGGCAAGCGACTCGCGCGCGACGTACGACGGCAGCACCGCCAGCCCCATCCCGGCGCGGCAGGCCTCGAGCACCGCCGAGAGGTTGTTCGAGCGCAACGGGCCCTTCACCAGCGTCGACGTCTCCTTGCCCGAGGGTGCGGTGAACGCCCAGCGGTCGTCCCCTTGCACGCTGCTGTAGACGAGGCAGTCGTGCGCCGTCAGTTCGGCCGGCGTGCGCGGCGTGCCGCGGCGCGCGAGATAGACCGGCGCTGCCGCGGTCAGCCAGGGGTTGATTCCCAGGTAGCGCGCGCCGAGCGACGAATCGGCCAGCCGCCCCATGCGCAGCGCGATGTCGATGCCCTGCTCGACGAGGTTGACGTAGCGGTCGTCGAAGCTCAGGTCAATGGCGAGGTCGGGGTGCTCGGCCATGAAGCGCAGCACCAGCGGCGTGGCGATGCGCCGGCCGAACGCGACCGAGGTGCTGACCCTCAGCAGGCCGCCGACGCGGCTCTGCAGCAGCGTGGCGAGGTTGTCGGCCTCCTCCAGCTCGCGCTGGATCGCCTTGCACTTGTCGTAGTACAGCATTCCGACCTCGGTCGGCGTGACGCCGCGCGTGCTGCGGTGGAGCAGCCGTGCGCCCAGCCGCTGCTCGAGCGCGGCGACGTGCTTGGTGGCGGTCGGCTGCGTGATGCCGAGGTCGCCGCTGGCCTTGCTGAAGCTGCCCGTCTCGACCACGCGGATGAAGAGCTGCATGCCGGTGATGCGGTCCATCGCGATCCTCCTCGGCGCCGATGGTAGGTGGCATTCGCCGACGGAATGGCTGTTATGTGCGGCCTTCGGTTCACGGGCGGCAGCGACAGGCCGACCATCGCATCCATCGCAGTGCTAGGAGAACGACGATGGCGCGCATGAAGGCGGCGATGGCCGCGGTGCTGGTGATGGAACGCGAAGGCATCACGCAGGCCTTCGGCGTGCCCGGAGCGGCCATCAACCCGCTGTACGCGGCGCTGCGCGAACGCGGCTCGATCGCGCACCTGCTGGCGCGCCACGTCGAGGGCGCCTCGCACATGGCCGAGGGCTACACGCGGGCCCGGGCCGGCAACATCGGCGTGTGCATCGGCACCTCGGGGCCGGCGGGCACCGACATGATCACCGGGCTGTACTCGGCGCAGGCCGACTCGATCCCGATCCTCGCCGTCACCGGCCAGGCGCCGCGCGCGCGGCTCTACAAGGAGGACTTCCAGGCGGTCGACATCGAATCGATCAGCAAGCCGGTGACGAAGTGGAGCGTGACCGTGCGCGAGTCGGCGCTCGTTCCCCGCGCGTTCCAGCAGGCGTTCCACCTGATGCGCTCGGGCCGCCCCGGGCCGGTGCTGATTGACCTGCCGTTCGACGTGCAGACGGCCGAGATCGAGTTCGACATCGACACCTACGAGCCGCTCCAGGCCTGGAAGCCGCGCGCCACCCGCAAGCAGGTCGAGAAGGCGCTCGACATGCGCGCGGCCGCCGAGAAGCCGCTGATCGTCGC
>JBLMVT010000148.1:0-6107 GCA_050256835.1 Betaproteobacteria bacterium
GTGTTCGGCGAGCTGCAGGACGACCTCGACCGCATCTGGCACGCGCCGGCACGCAAGGCCGGTCGCGGGATCGTCTGGCTGCTGCGCAGCCGGCTGCTGTCCTTCGGCATGATCCTCGGCATCGGCTTCCTGCTGATGGTGTCGCTGCTCGCGAGCGCCGCGATCTCGGCGCTCGGCAAGTGGTGGGGGCCGATGTTCGGCGAGTGGGCGACGCTGGCGCGAATCGTCGACGTCGGGGTCGGCTTCGCGCTGACGACCGCTGTGTTCGCGCTCATCTACAAGATCATGCCGAGAGTGCACATCCGCTGGCCCGACGTCTGGATCGGCGCGGCGGTCACGGCGCTGCTGTTCTCGATCGGCAAGGTGCTGATCGGCCTGTACCTCGGCCGCAGCAGCGTGACGTCGGGCTTCGGCGCGGCCGGCTCGCTGGTCGTGCTGCTGCTGTGGGTCTACTACTCCGCGCAGATCTTCCTGTTCGGCGCCGAGTTCACCTGGATCTACGCGCACCGCTGCGGTTCGCGTCGCGACGTCGAGCGTCCGCGTGGCGCGGACGCCGACAGCGTGCACAGCGTCGACGATGCGCGGCCGTCGGCCGCCTGATCGGTCTCAGCGCGCCTCGCCCGTGCCGCCGCCGAGCGCCTTGTACAGCGTGACCAGGTTCTGCGTCTGCTGCGCCTGCAGTGCGATCACCGCCTGCTGGGCGGCGAACAGCGAGCGCTGCGCGTCGAGAAGTTCGAGGTAGCTCGCGGCGCCGTTGCGGTAGCGCAGGTCGGCCAGCCGCACGCGCGCCTGTTCGGCCGCGGCCTGCGCCGTCTGCGCGTCGAGCTGGCGCGCCAGCGTGGCGCGGCTGGCCAGTGCGTCGGCGACCTCGCGAAATGCCGTCTGCACTGCCTTCTCGTACTGGGCGACGGCGATGTCGCGCGCGGCCCGCGCTGCCTCGAGGCTGGCCTGGTTGCGGCCGCGGTCGAAGATCGGCAGCGCGAGTTGCGGTGCCAGGGTCCAGGCGAACGAGCCGCCCTTGAACAGCTCGGTCAGGTCCGAACTGGCGAGGCCCGCGCTGCCGGTCAGGGTGATGCGAGGGAAGAACGCGGCGCGTGCCGCGCCGATGTTGGCGTTGGCGGCGACGAGCTGCTGCTCGGCCGAGCGCACGTCGGGCCGGCGCACCAGCACCTCGGCCGGAACGCCTGCCAGCAGCGCGGTCGTCACCTGTGCGTCGGTGAGCGCCAGGCCGGCCGGCAGGTCGGCCGGCGGCGGCCGGCCCAGCAGGAGCACCAGCGCGTTCTCGTCGAGCGCGCGGCTGCGTTCGAGCGCGGCCAGCGTCGTGCGCGCGCCCTCGAGCAGCGACTGCGCCTGCCGCACATCGACCTCGCTGGCGACGCCGTTGTCGAACTTGAGCTGCGTGAGATTCAGCGACTCCTCGCGCGAGTCCAGGGTCTGCCGGGTGACGCGCAGCAGCTCGTCGTCGGCGAGCAGCGACAGGTAGGCGTTGGCGACGCCGCTGACGAGCGCGATCCGCACCGTCTCGCGCGCCTCCTCGGTGGCCAGGAACTGCGCCAGCGCCGC
Organism: Betaproteobacteria bacterium; assembly: GCA_050256835.1. Classification (GTDB taxonomy): domain Bacteria; phylum Pseudomonadota; class Gammaproteobacteria; order Burkholderiales; family Burkholderiaceae_C; genus JAMHWF01. The sequence continues at coordinate 1,564 of JBLMVT010000148.1, forward strand.
TTCCGACAGGCTCCTCACCCGGCCGAAGAAGTCCAGCTCGTAGGCGGTGACCGCGGCGCCGGCCGTGTACAGGCTGCTGATGCCGCCGGTGGTCGACGGCTGGCGCAGCCCGCTGGCGGCGAGGCTGACGGTCGGCCACTCGTCGGCGCGGCGCACCCGGTAGAGCGCGCGCGCCTGCTCGATGGAGAGCGTGGCGACGCGCAGGTCGCGGTTGTCGTCGAGCGCGATCGCGATCAGGCGCCTGAGCCGCGGGTCGGCGAAGTAGTCCTGCCAGGCGGTGTCGGCGGCATTCGCGCCGAGCGTCGCCCCGGCGGCCGGGAACTCGGCAGCCACCGGCGCCTCGGGCCTGTGGTAGGGCGGGATCGGGTTGGCGCAGCCGGCCAGCGTGGCGAGCGCGGCGACCGCCCAGGCGGCGCGGCGCGGCTCACTCATGGCTCGCCTCCTGGGGCGAGAAGCCGCCCGCAGGCGCGGCTTTGGCGCGCGGCGGGTGGCCCTTGAAGATGCGCCGCACGACGACGAAGAACACCGGCACGAACAGCACCGCGAGCACGGTCGCGGTGATCATCCCGCCCATCACGCCCGTGCCGATCGCGCGCTGGCTCGCCGCTCCCGCACCTGAGGACACCACCAGCGGCAGCACCCCGAGGATGAAGGCGATCGACGTCATCAGGATCGGCCGGAAGCGCAGGTGGCAGGCCGCCAGCGTTGCCTCGACCAGGCTGCGGCCCTGGGCATGCAGGTCCTTGGCGAACTCGATGATCAGGATCGCGTTCTTCGCCGACAGCCCGATCACTGCGATCAGGCCGACCTTGAAGAACACGTCGTTGGGCAGCCCGCGCCAGGTGGCGCCGAGCAGCGCACCGAGCACGCCCAGCGGCACCACCAGCATCACCGCCAGCGGGATCGACCAGCTCTCGTAGAGCGCGGCCAGGCACAGGAACACGGCCAGCAGCGAGAACGCGATCAGGATCGGCGCGGTCGAGCCCGACAGCTGCTCCTCGCGTGACACGCCGGTCCATTCGTAGGCGAAGCCGGGCGGCAGCTCGGTCGCCAGCCGCTCCATCTCGGTCAGCGCGTCTCCGGTGCTGTAGCCCGGCGCGGCGTCGCCGGCGATGCGCAGCGAGGGGTAGCCGTTGTAGCGGATGGTCTGCACCGGGCCGGTGATCCAGCGCGTGGTGGCGAACGCCGCCAGCGGCACCAGCCGGCCCTGCGCGCCCGTCACGTTGATCTGCAGCAGGTCCTCGGGCTGCATGCGATCGGGCGCGTCGGCCTGCACGATGACGCGCTGCAGCCGCCCGCGGTTCGGGAAGTCGTTGACGTAGGCCGATCCGAGCGCCGTCGACAGCGCCGCGTTGACCGCGTCGAACGGCACGCCGAGCGCGCTGGCGCGGTCGCGGTCGATGTCGATCTGCAGCTGCGGCGCGTCCTCCAGCCCGTCGGGGCGCACGTTGGCGAGTACCTTGCTGCGCCCGGCCAGCCCGAGCAGCTGGTTGCGCGCCGCGACCAGCGCCTCGTGGCCGTTGCCGCCGCGGTCCTGCAGGCGGAAGTTGAAGCCGGTGGCATTGCCGAGCTCGCGGATCGCCGGCGGGCTCAACGGGAAGACGATCGCGTCGCGGATGCCCGAGAGCGCACCGAGCGCGCGCTGAGCGATGCCGGCCGCCGAATGCTCGTGGCCCTTGCGCTCGTCCCAGTCCTTCAGCGTGACGAAGGCCAGCCCGGCGTTCTGCCCGCTGCCCGAGAACGAGAAGCCGAGCACGCTGACCATCGCCTTGACCTCGGGCTGGGCGAGCATGTAGCGCTCCATCTGCTCCATCACGCCGAGCGCGCGGCCCTGCGAGGCCCCCGGTGGAAGCTGCACGTTGACGATCATGAAGCCCTGGTCCTCGTTGGGCAGGAACGAGGAGGGCAGTCGCGTGAACATCCAGCCGACGACGCCCACGAGGGCGACGTAGACGACCATGAAGCGGCCGGTGCGCCTGAGGATGCGCGCCACGCCGCCCTCGTAGCTCTTGGCGGTGCGCGCGAAGCTGCGGTTGAACCAGCCAAAGAAGCCGCGCTTGGCGTGGTGGTGGCCGGCCTCGACCGGTTTGAGGAGCGTCGCGCACAGCGCCGGCGTGAGCGACTGCGCGAGGAAGGCCGAGAACAGCATCGAGCTGACCATCACCAGCGAGAACTGGCGGTAGATGTTGCCCACCGCGCCGCCGAAGAAGGCCATCGGCACGAACACCGAGACCAGCGTCACCGTGATGCCGACGATCGCGGCGACGATCTGGCTCATCGCCTTCTTCGTGGCGTCGCGCGGCGACAGCCCTTCCTCGCTCATGATGCGCTCGACGTTCTCGACCACGACGATGGCGTCGTCGACGAGGATGCCGACGGCCAGCACCATGCCGAACATCGTCAGCACATTGATCGAATAGCCGAGCGCGAACATCACACCGAACGCGCCCATCAGCGCCACCGGCACGACGATGGTCGGGATCAGCGTGTAGCGCAGGCTCTGCAGGAACAGGTACATCACCAGGAAGACGAGCGCGATCGCCTCGAGCAGCGTCTCCACCACCTGGGTGATCGAGATCTTGACGAAGCGCGACGCGTCGTACGGGATGTCCCACTTCATGCCGGCCGGGAAGTAGCGCGCCAGCTCGCCCATGCGCGCGCGGATCGCGTCCGCCGTCTCGAGCGCGTTGCCGGTCGGCGAGAGCTGCACGCCGATGCCGGTCGAGGGCTTGCCGTTCAGCCGCGCCGAGGTCGAGTAGCCCTGGCCGCCGAGCTCGATGCGCGCCACGTCCTTCAGCCGCACCGACGAGCCGTCGGTGTTGGCGCGCAGCACGACGTTGGCGAACTGCTCGACGCTGGTCAGCTGGCCGGGCACGACGATGTTGGCCGAGATCGCCTGGCCCGCGACGTTGGGCAGGTCGCCGAGCGTGCCCGACGAGACCTGCGCGTTCTGCGCGCGGATCGCGGCGTTGACGTCGGCCGTCGACAGGCCGTAGCCGACCAGCTTGGCCGGGTCGATCCAGATGCGCATCGCGCGCTCGGTGCCGAACAGCTGCGCCTGGCCGACGCCGGGAACGCGCTGGATCTCCGGCAGTACGTTGCGCGAGGCATAGTCGCCGAGCGCGATCGGGTCCCACGCCGGGTCGTCGGACGACAAGATCGTGAACAGCAGGAAGTTCGAGCGCGCCTTGTCGACGCGCACGCCCTGCTGAGTCACCGCGGCGGGCAGCCGCGGCGTGGCGCGCGAGAGCCGGTTCTGCACGTCGACCTGCGCCAGGTTGACGTCGGTGTCGGGGTCGAAGGTCAGCGTGATCTGGCCGCTGCCGCTGGCCTGGCTGATCGACTCCATGTAGATCAGCCCCGGCGAGCCGTTCATCTCCTGCTCGATGATGCTGATCACAGTGTCCTCGAGCGTCTGCGCGGTCGCGCCCGGGTAGGTCGCGCTGACGATGATCGAGGGTGGTGCCACGGTCGGGTACTGCGCCACCGGCAGCTTCTTCACTGCCACTGCGCCGAGCACCAGGATGAACAGCGCGATGACCCAGGCGAAGATCGGCCGGTCGATGAAGAAGCGGTACATCGATGCGGTCCGTCAGGCGGCGCGCGAGGCCGCCGAGGCCGGTGCTTCGGGCGCCGGCGGCTTCCACGGCACGGCCTTCACCGGCGCATTGCCGCGCAGCTTCTGGAAGCCGTCGACCATGACCTGCTCGCCGGCCTTCAGGCCTTCGGTCACGACCCAGTCGTTGCCGCTGGCCGAGCCGATCCTGACCGGCCGCGTCGCGACATGGCCGTCGGCGTCGACGACCATCACGCTGTCGCCGCTGGTGCCGCGCTGCACCGCCTGCTGCGGCAGCACGATCGCCTCGGCCTGCGCCTGTTCCAGGCGCACCCGCACGTACATGCCGGGCAGCAGCAGGGCATCCGGATTGGGCACCTCCGCGCGCAAGGTGATCTGGCCCGAGGTCGGGTCGACCGTCAGGTCGGAGAACAGCAGCCGGCCGGGCTGCGCGTAGTCGCTGCCGTCCTCCAGCACGATGTGCACGCGCGCTGCCTTCGGCCCGGCGGCACGCTCGAGCTTGCCGGCCTCGAGCGCGCGGCGCAGCCGCAGCACCTCGCTGGCCGACTGCGTGAAGTTGACGTACAGCGGGTCGATCTGCTGCACCACCGCCAGCGGCGTCGCCTCGCCCTGGCCGACCAGCGCGCCTTCGGTGACGAGCGCGCGGCCGATGCGACCGGCGATCGGCGCCACCACCGACGCATAGCCGAGGTTGATCTTCGCCGTCTGCACCGAGGCGCGGCCGCCAGCGACGTCGGCCTCGGCCTGCTTCTGCGCCGCCACCGCGTTGACGTAGTCCTGCTTGCTGACCGCGTTGGCCTCGAGCAGCGGCTTGTAGCGCGCCGCCTGCGCGCCGGCCTGCTGCAGGTTGGCCTCGGCGCGCGCCAGCGCCGCCTGCGCGCTGGCCAGCGCGGCGCGATAGGGCGCGGCGTCGATCTCGAACAGCGGCTGGCCGGCCCTCACGTCGCTGCCTTCGCGGAACAGCCGC
>JBLMVT010000149.1:0-3858 GCA_050256835.1 Betaproteobacteria bacterium
GACCAGCGCCGGCGTCAGCTCGCCGGTTGGCGGCAGCAGCCAGGCGCCGTGCGGCGCCGGCCATTCGCCGCCCTCGTCGAACTTGCCGACGACGCGCGGCCGGTCGCGGCGCTCGTACAGCATCTCCTTCAACTGGTACTCGATGATCTGGCGCTTCTCCTCGACCACCAGGATCTCGTCGAGCCCTTCGGCGAAGCCGCGCACGACGCTCGCCTCCAGCGGCCAGGGCATGCCGACCTTGAGTACGCGCACGCCGAGCGCGGCGCACTCGGCCGCGCCGATGCCCAGCTCGCGCAGCGCCTGGCGCAGGTCGAGCCACGCCTTGCCGCACGCCACCAGCCCGAGCCGCGCGCGCGGGCTGTCGAGCACGACGCGGTTCAGGCCGTTGGCACGCGCGTACGCCGCCGCCGCGTAGATCTTGAACGCCTGCATGCGCCGCTCCTGCGCCGACTGCGGGTCGGGCCAGCGGATGTGCATGCCGTCGCTCGGCAGCGCGAAGTCCTGCGGGGTGCGCAGCGGCAGTGCCTGCGCGTCGAAGTCGACTGCCGCCGAAGACTCGACGACATCCGCCGAGAGCTTCAGCGCGATCCAGCAGCCGGTGTAGCGCGACATCGCCCAGCCGTGCATGCCGAACTCGAGGATCTCCTGCACGCCGGCCGGCGCCAGCACCGGCATCGCGCAGGCCGAGAACAGGTGCTCGCTCTGGTGCGCGACCGCCGACGAGCGTGCCGCATGGTCGTCGCCGGCGACGACGAGCACGCCGCCGTGAGCCGAGGTGCCGGCGTGGTTGGCGTGCTTGAACACGTCGGCGCAGCGGTCGACACCCGGGCCCTTGCCGTACCACAGCGCGAAGATGCCGTCGCGCTTGGCATCGGGCAGCAGGTGCAGTTGCTGCGTGCCCCAGCACGCGGTGGCCGCCAGCTCCTCGTTGACGCCGGGCACGAAGCGCACGTCGTGGGCGGCGAGGAAGGGTTCGGCCTCGTGCAGCGCGGTGTCGAGCCCGCCGAGCGGCGAGCCGCGGTAGCCGGAAACGAAGCCGGCCGTATTCAGGCCGGCGGCACGGTCGCGCTCGCGCTGCAGCATCGGCAGCCGCGCCAGCGCCTGCACGCCGCTCAGGTAGACGCGCTCGCGCCCGAGCCGCCAGCGGTCGTCGAGCGCCACGTCCGCCGGCCCGCGCGCGTTCATCCCGACTCCGCGTCGAGCCGCCGCAGCGCGGCCTTGTCGATCTTGTTCACCGAGGTCATCGGCAGCGCCTCGGTGAAGCGCACGCGCGCTGGCAGCTTGTACTTCGACAGCCGCTCGCGGCACCACGCGACGAGCGCATCGGCGTCGCGCGGCGCGCCGGGGCGCGGCACGACGTGCGCGACGATGACCTCGCCACGGTAGGCGTCGGGCACGCCGACCACCGCGGCGGCGGCGACGTCCGGGTGCGCGAACAGCACGTCCTCGACCTCGCGCGGGTAGACGTTGTAGCCGCCGACGATCGCCATGTCCTTCTTGCGGTCGCGGATGTAGAGGTAGCCGTCGGCGTCGAGCTCGCCGATGTCGCCGGTGTAGAGCCAGCCGTCGCGCAGGGCGGCGGCCGTCTCCTCGGGGCGGTGACGGTAGCCGCGCATCAGCTGCGGGCCGCGCGCGCGGATCTCGCCGCGCTCGCCGACCGGCAGCACCCGGGTACCGGTCTCGACGTCGACGATCTCGATGCCGGTCAGCGGCACGGCGACGCCGACCGAGCCCGGCTTGATCGGTCCGCCGACCGGGTTGAACGACAGCACCGGGCCGGCCTCGGTGAGGCCGTAGCCCTCGTGCACCGGTGCGCCGACCGCGTCGCGCCAGCGCTCGAGCACCGGCGCGGCCAGCGCCGAGGCGCCCGAGTAGCAGGTGTGCACGCTGCGCCAGTCGGTGTGTGCGAACGCCGGGTGGCCCATCAGGCCGACGAACACGGTCGGGCTGCCGGGGAAGACGCCGATGCGCTCGCGCGGCACGATCGCGAGCACCTCGTCGGGCTGGTAGCGCGGCAGGATCACCAGCGTGCCGGCGCAGTAGGCGGCGAGGAACAGCCCCATCGCCATGCCGTAGGCGTGCGACAGCGGCATCATCATGAGGATGCGGTCGCCGCGCCGGCCGGGCAGCAGCGCCTCGCGCTGGGCCACGTTGACGGCGATCGCGCGGTGCGCGAGGTCGACGCCCTTGGAACGCCCGGTCGTGCCGCCGGTGTACTGCAGCAGCGCGAGCGAGTCCGGGTCGGGCGACTGCAGCTCGGCGACGTCGGCGCGCCAGGCATCGAGCAGCCGCTCGCCCGCGCCGACGACGATCACGTGCGCGACGCCGGCGCGCCGCGCCACCGGCTCGGCCAGCGCCGCCAGCGCGGCGTCGACGACGAACACCATGGGCTCGGCATCGACGAGGATCGGCTCCAGTTCGGCCATCGTCAGCAGCGCGTTCAGCGGCACGTGCTGGGCGCCGGCGGCGAGCGCGGCGAAGGCCGCGATGCAGGCCTCGATCGAGTTGCCGATGAGCGTCGCGACGCGCCCGCCGCGCGCGCCGAGACCTTCGAGCTCGCGCGCGAAGCCGCCGACCGACGCGAGGTAGGTCGCGTAGTCGACGCGGCGCGCGCCGAACACCAGCGCTTCGGCGCCGGGCGCCTCGCGCGCCGCCGCGACGAGCATGTCGACGACGCTCGCGTGCACGCGCGGCAGCGCGCGCGTCATGCCACCACCCCGGCGCCGTGCAGCGCCTCGATCTCGCCGGCCGACAGCCCGATCTCGCCGAGCACGGCGCGGGTGTGCTGGCCGTACTTCGGCGCGAACGGCAGCTCGCTGCGCGCGCCCGCGCGGTCGACCGCCATCGGCGACAGCCGGATCGTGCGGCCGTCGGGCAGCGTCGTGCGCGTCAGCTTGTCGCGCAGCGCCGGCAGCTCGCGCACCTGCGGGATGTCGTGGATGCGGGTGGCGGGGATCGTCGCGGCGGCCAGGTCGGCGAGGATCTCGTCGGCCGTGTGCCGAGACGTCACCGCCGCCATGTCGCAGTGGATCGCCGCGCGCTCGGCGTGGCGGCCCTCGTTGGTGGCGCGAACCGCGTTGGCGACGCCGGTGAACTTCGGGATCGCGGTCAGCCGCCGCCACTGCACGTCGCTGCCGATCGCCAGGTAGACGTAGCCGTCGCTCGTCGGGTAGACGTTGGTCGGGATGAACTTGCGGTGCTCGTTGCCGGCGCGCGTGATCTCGTCGGGCCGGCAGCCGAAGTCGACCAGCGGCAGCACGGTGATCAGCCACGACGCCGCAGCCTGCAGCATCGAGACGTGGATCTCGCTGCCCTGCCCCGTTTCGGCGCGCTCGAGCAGCGCGAGCATGACGTTGGCGTACAGCTCGTCGCCGGCCTTGAGGTCGATCACCGGGATGCCGGTCAGCATCGGCGGCCCGTCGCGCTCGCCGGTCACCTCCATGTAGCCGGCCATCGCCTGGATCACCGGGTCATAGCCCGGCGCGTCGGGGAACGCCGGGCCCTGCGCCGAGATGCCGGCCCAGATCAGCTCGGGGCGCAACGCGCGCAGCGTCGCCGGGCCGATGCCGAGCGCGCGGTAGCGCGAGGGCACGGTGTTGCAGCAGAAGACGTCGACCTCCAGCTCGCGCACGAGGCGCGCCAGCAACGCGCGGCCGCGCTCGTCCTTCAGGTTGAGCGCGATCGCTTCCTTGCCGACATTGGGCGCGACGAAGTAGCTGCGCCGGTCGTCGTCGGCCACGCGCGAGCCGATGTAGCGGTTCGGGTCGCCGGGCAGGCCCGCGCCGCCGACCGCCTCGATGCGGATCACGCGCCAGCCGAGCTGGGCGAAGCGCAGCGTCGCGTACGGCAGGGAGAGCG
>JBLMVT010000150.1:0-6352 GCA_050256835.1 Betaproteobacteria bacterium
GTTGTAGGCCGACGGCGCCTTCGGCAGCCCGGCCAGCATCGCCGCCTCGGCGACGGTGATGTCCTTCAGCGGCTTGCCGAAATAGATCTCGCTCGCGGCCGCGAACCCGTAGGCGCGCTGCCCGAGGTAGATCTGGTTCATGTAGACCTCGAGGATCTGCTGCTTGCTGAGCTGGCTCTCGATCTTCAGGGCGAGCAGGATCTCGTAGATCTTGCGCGTGAACGTCTTCTCGGTGGACAGGTAGAAGTTGCGCGCCACCTGCATCGTGATCGTCGAGGCGCCCTGGCTCTTGTACTCGTTGAAGCTCGCCAGGCCCGCGCGCACGATGCCGAGATAGTCGACGCCGCCGTGCTGGTAGAAGCGGGCGTCCTCGATGGCCAGCACCGCGTCCTGCATCACCTTCGGGATCTGGCCGATCGGCACGAAGTTGCGTCGCTCCTCGCCGAACTCGCCGAGCAGGACACCGTCTGCCGAGAACACGCGCATCGGCAGCTTGGGCCGGTAGTCGGTGAGTCCGCTGATCTCGGGCAGGTTGGGGTAGGCGACCGCCAGCGCGATGGCCGCCAGGATCGCCGCGCTCGCCGCGGCGGCGAGCGCGAGTCCGAACAGCCAGGCGAAGCCGCGGACGATCCAGCGGGCGAGCGGATGGCCGGGCGACGGGTGACGACTCGGTGGGGCAGGGCGCGCGGGCGCTCGCTCGGTTTCGCTCATGAGACTCCAGCGCTTACGCGGCGATTATAGGAAGCGACCCCCGCGCTCCCGGCTCGAATCGTGAACTGCTGCGCGAATCGGAAAGCGCGCGCTAAGCCCCGCGCCACAGTGCCCGATAAAGCGCGTGAAGTACGTCAGCGTTTCGCAACGAGCGCTCTGCGAGCCCCGGAAATGCGGGCGGGGCACAAGGGCTTTACTGCTAGCATTCAAGTAAGTTATTAACAGGCCAGTGCCCGCAATGGGCACGACGGGAGATGGCGTCGTGAGCTTTGCAGATGTGCTGTTCGGCCGTAAGCATGCGGCGATGTTCGGCCTCGACGTCAGCTCCTCGAGCGTCAAGCTGGTCGAACTCGGCCAGACCTCGGGCGGCGAGTTCGTCGTCGAGCGCTTCGCCTCCGAGGCCTTCGACAAGGGCTGGATCACCGACGGCCAGATCGAGAAGTTCGACGAGGTCGCCGACGCCGTGCGCCGCGTCGTCGCCAAGAGCGGCACCAAGACCAAGCAGGTCGTGATGGCGATGCCGCAGTCGGCCGTGATCACCAAGAAGATCATGCTGCCGGCCGGCCTGCGCGAGGAGGAACTGGAACTGCAGGTCGAGTCCGAGGCCAATCAATACATCCCGTTCTCGCTCGACGAGGTCAGCCTCGACTTCTGCGTCATCGGCCCGAGCCCGACCTCGGTCGGCGACGTCGAGGTGCTGATCGCCGCCTCGCGCAAGGACCGCGTGCAGGATCGCCAGGGCCTCGCGGAGGCGGCGGGGCTCAAGCCCGTCGTGCTCGACATCGAGTCGCACGCCTCGCGCCTGGCGATGAGCCGCGTCATCGCAGCGCTCCCCAACGAGGGCAAGGACGCGCTGGTCGCGCTGTTCGAGATCGGCGCCGACACCACCAGCCTCAAGGTGCTGCGCGACGAGGAGATGCTCTACGACCGCGACCAGGCCTTCGGCGGCTCGCAGCTGACGCAGCTGATCAGCCGCCAGTACGGCTTCTCGTTCGAGGAGGCCGAGGCCAAGAAGCTCGCCGGCGACCTGCCCGACGACTACGAGGCGGCGATCCTCGCGCCTTTCGTCGACAGCCTGTCGCAGGAGATCGGCCGCGCACTGCAGTACTTCTTCACCAGCACGCCGCACCACAAGGTGCACTACGTGATGCTGGCCGGCGGGACGGCCACCTTGCCCGGGCTGAAGGACCGCGTCACCGAGCTGACCGGCTTCGCCTCGATGGTGGTCAACCCCTTCGACAACATGAGACTCGGCTCCTCGGTGCGTGAGAGCAAGCTGAGGCGCGAGGCGCCTTCGTATCTCACGGCCTGCGGGCTGGCGATGCGGAGGTTCCTGCAGTGATATTGATCAACCTCCTCCCGCACCGGCAGGAAAAGCGGCAGCGGCGCAAGGTCGCGTTCTTCGCCGGGCTGGGCGTGGCGGCGGTGGCCGGACTGGCCATCGTCGGCATCTGGTACCTGGTGCTTCAGCAGCTGATCGACAACCAGCAGCAGCGCAACCGGTTCCTGTCGACCGAGATCGCCAAGCTCGAGGAGCAGATCAAGGACATCGCAACCCTGAAGGCCGAGATCGAGGCGCTGAAGGCGCGGCAGAAGGCCGTCGAGGACCTGCAGACCGACCGCAACGTGCCGGTGCGGCTGCTCAACGAACTGGTCAAGCAGACGCCCGAGGGCGTGTATCTCACTTCGGTCAAGCAAACAGGCAAGGTCGTCGCGGTGACCGGCGTCGCGCAGACCAACGAGCGCGTCTCCGAGATGTTGCGCAACACCTCCTACAACTCCGAATGGCTGACGCGGCCCGAGCTGATCGAGATCCGCGCCGGCGCGCAGGGTGGTGATCAGCGGCGCATGTTCGACTTCTCGATGCGCCTGAGCCTCAAGCAGCCGGCCGAGGCCGCGTCGGCGCCGCAGGCCGCCGCCTCGAAGCCCAAGCCCTGAGGTCGCAGCCATGGCAACCAAAGCGAAATCCCAGCGCAAGGGCGTCGACCTGAACTCGATGCTGGAGTCGGCGGCCTCGCAGTTCCGCGACCTCAACCCGAACGAGCCGGGCCAGTGGCCCGTGCTGCCGAAGCTCGCCGCCTGGGCGGCACTGACCGTCGCGGTCGTCGTCCTCGGCTGGTTCCTGCTGCTCACCGGCACCGACGACGAGCTCGAAGCCGAACGCGCCAAGGAGCCGGCGCTGAAGGTCGACTACCGCGCCAAGCTCGCGCAGGCGGTCAACCTGCCGGAGCTGCGCAAGCAGAAGCAGCAGGTGCAGGAGTACGTCACCCAGCTCGAGAAGCAGCTGCCGGGCAAGGCCGAGATGGACGCGCTGCTGTCCGACATCAACCAGGCCGGACTCGGCCGCGGCCTGCAGTTCGAGCTGTTCCGCCCCGGGCAGGTGGTCGTGCGCGACTACTACGCCGAGCTGCCGATCGCGATCCGCATTTCGGGCAACTACCACGACCTCGGGGCCTTCGCCGCCGACATCGCCAACCTGTCGCGCATCGTCACGCTGCACGACCTGAGCATCGGCGGCGCCGGCGCCGCCGCGCGAGGCGGCAACCCGGTGCTCGCGATGGACGCGACGGCGCGCACCTACCGCTACCTCGACCCGGAGGAGATCGCGGCGCAGAAGAAGGCGCAGCCGAAGGGCAAATCGGGAGCCAAGCCATGACCGGTCATCGAGCCCGTCGCGGTGGCGCAGCCGCGCTGGCGGCCGCGCTGGCGTTCGGCCTCGCCGCCTGCGGCGCGAACCAGGGCGAGCTGCAGCAGTGGATGGAGCAGCAGCGCCGCGAGGTGCATCCGACCGTCGCCCCGATCGCGCCGCCGAAGAAGTTCGATCCGCAGCCCTACCTGATGGCCGAGGCGGTCGACCCGTTCTCGGTGCAGAAGATGGCGGCTGCGCTCAAGCAGGAAGTGCGACAGCCCAATTCGCTGCTCGCGGCCGAAATGAACCGGCGCAAGCAGCCGCTCGAGGCGTATCCGCTGGACAGCATGACCATGGTCGGCAGCGTCAGCAAGCAGGGCCGGCCGACGGCGCTGCTGCGCGTCGAGAACCTGCTCTACCAGGTCGCGCCGGGCGACTACATCGGCCAGAACTACGGAAAGATCACCAAGATCACCGAGACCGAGCTGACGCTGCGCGAGATCGTGCAGGACGCGTCCGGCGAATGGATCGAACGGACCGGCACGCTCCAACTTCAGGAGAAGGGGCGATGAGAACAACGCAGGAGAAGAGCATGAGCAAGTGGAGGGCGTGCACCCTGGCCTGGGCGCTGGTGTGCGGCGTGTCGTTGCCCGCCTGGGCCGAGCCGGTGATCCAGTCGGTGAACAGCACGAGCCAGGCCGGCGGCGAAGTCCTGCGCATCGAGCTGAGCGAGCCGCTGGCGGCGGTGCCGCAGGGCTTCGCGGTGCAGACACCGCCGCGCATCGCGCTGGATCTGCCGGGCGTGACCAACGGGCTGGGCAAGTCGAGCGTCGAGCTGAATTCGGGCAACCTCCGCTCGGTCAGCGTGGCGCAGGCCGGCGAGCGCACCCGCCTGGTGCTCAACCTCAAGCAGCCGGCGAGCTATCACGCCGAACTGCAGGGCAAGACGCTGGTCGTGACGGTGGAAGGCTCGGGGCCGAGCAGCGTCGCCGCCGCGCCGAAGTCCCCCGAGTCGGTGCACTTCGCCCAGAGCCTGAACGCCGAACAGCTGCCGCTCAAGGACATCGACTTCAGGCGCGGCCCGGACGGCGCCGGCCGCGTGGTCGTCGAACTGCCCAACAACCAGGTCGGTGTCGACATCCGCCAGCAGGGCAAGAGCCTGGTGGTCGAGTTCCTGCGCTCGTCGCTCCCCGACAACCTGCGCCGCAAGCTCGACGTGACCGACTTCGGCACGCCGGTGCAGACGGTGTCGACGTTCCAGAGCGGCGACCGCGTTCGCATGGTCGTCGAGCCGCGCGGCAACTGGGAGCACAGCGCCTACCAGAGCGACAACCAGTTCGTGCTCGAGGTGCGCCCGCAGAAGATCGATCCGACCAAGCTGACGCAGGGGCCGGGCTTCAGCGGCGAGAAGCTGTCGCTGAACTTCCAGAACATCGACGTGCGCGCCCTGCTGCAGGTCATCGCGGACTTCACCAACTTCAACGTCGTGACCAGCGACACCGTCACCGGCAGCGTGACGCTGCGGCTGAAGGACGTGCCCTGGGATCAGGCGCTCGACATCATCCTGCAGGCCAAGGGCCTGGGCCTGAAGAAGAACGGCAACGTGATCCTGATCGCGCCGAAGGAGGAACTGGCCGCCAAGGAGAAGGTCGATCTCGAGTCGAAGAAGCAGATCGCCGACCTCGAGCCGGTGCGCACGCAGGCGTTCCAGCTCAACTACGTCAAGGCTGCCGACATCGCCGCGGCGCTGACCGGCTCGGCGAGCGGCCAGGGCGGCGGCACGACCAACACGCGCATCCTTTCGCAGCGCGGCACCGTCATCTACGAGGTGCGCACCAACCAGCTGTTCGTCAGCGACATTCCCTCCAAGCTCGAGGAGGTGCAGGGCATCATCGCCAAGATCGACATTCCGGTGCGGCAGGTGCTGATCGAGGCGCGCATCGTCGAGGCCGCGGACAATTTCGGCCGCTCGCTCGGGGTCAAGCTCGGCTACAACGAGCGGCGCACGCCGGCCGGCTTCAGCCTCGGCGGCGACAACCGGGTGGCGATCGGCGGCAACATCAACGCGGTCGGCAGCCAGACTGGCCAGGCCGGGGCGACAGCAGCCTTCGCCGACACCCAGTTCGTCAACCTGCCGGCGGTCGGGCAGAACAACTTCGATGCCGCGACCTTCGCCCTGACGCTGTTCGGCGCCTCGGCGAACCGCTTCCTCAACCTCGAGCTGTCCGCGCTCGAGGCCGACGGCAAGGGCAAGGTCATCTCCAGCCCGCGGGTCATCACGGCCGACCAGGTCGAGGCACTGATCGAGCAGGGCACCGAGCTGCCCTACCAGACAGCCACGTCGAGCGGCGCGACGGCCCTGCAGTTCCGCAAGGCCAACCTCGCGCTCAAGGTGACGCCGCAGATCACCCCCGAAGGCAACGTCATCATGACGGTCGACGTCAACAACGACAGCGTCGGCCGCGACACCGCGGCCGGTCCCGCGATCAACACCAAGCACGTGAAGACGCAGGTGCTTGTCGAGAACGGCGGCACGATCGTGATCGGCGGCATCTTCACGCAGAACGAGCGCGAGGACGTGACCAAGGTGCCTTTCCTCGGCGACGTGCCGGTGCTCGGCAACCTGTTCAAGACGCGCACCCGGTCGAGCGCCAAGACCGAGCTGCTGGTGTTCATCACGCCGAAGGTGGTGACCGACCGGTCGGGCCTGCGCTGACCGAGTGACATCATCCAGCCAGGCCCCATCGCACTGATCGGCCTGCCCGGCGGCGGCAAGTCCACCGTCGGGCGCCATCTGGCGCGCAGCCTGGGCGTTCCGTTCTTCGACACCGACCACGAGATCGAGCGGCGAGTCGGCACGTCGATCCGCGACTTCTTCGCCGCCGAGGGCGAGCAGGCCTTCCGTGACGTCGAGCTCGAGGTCATCTCCGAAGTGCTCGGATCGACCGAAGGCGGCGTGATCGCCACCGGCGGCGGCGCCGTGCTGCGCGAGGCGAACCGACGCGCCCTGCA
>JBLMVT010000151.1:0-2541 GCA_050256835.1 Betaproteobacteria bacterium
AAGGCGCAGACGCCGCCTTCCTTCTGCATCTCGGCGATGACCTGCAGGGTGAGCGTCGTCTTGCCCGACGATTCGGGGCCGTAGATCTCGACCACGCGGCCGCGCGGCAGGCCGCCGACGCCCAGCGCGATGTCCAGACCGAGCGAGCCGGTGGAGACGACCTGGATGTCCTCGACCACCTCGCCCTCGCCCAGCCGCATGATCGAGCCCTTGCCGAACTGCTTCTCGATCTGCGCGAGCGCGGCCTGCAGGGCCTTGGCCTTTTCGGTATTGAGGGCTTTCACGGGTGCGTCCATGTGGTCTCCTTGAGGTCGGCGAATTATCCCTGGAAGCTGGATGCCTGTACAGTAGCTTCGGTGCCCGGCGTCCGACCGGCCATCCCTACAATCGCCCTAGGGAGACGACGACCGCGCATGCGCATCCTCATCGCCGAAGACGACCAGGTGCTCGCCGACGGCCTGCTGCGCTCGCTGCGCAACGCCGGCTACGCGGTCGACCAGGTCGGCAGCGGCAGCGAGGCCGACGCCGCGCTGTCCGCGCACGAGTTCGACGTCGTCATCCTCGACCTCGGCCTGCCGCGACTGCACGGGCTGGAGGTGCTGCGCAAGATGCGCGCGCGCGGCACGACCACGCCGGTGCTGATCCTCACCGCGGCCGACGGCATCGAGCAGCGCGTCAAGGGGCTCGATCTCGGCGCCGACGACTACATGGCCAAGCCGTTCTCGCTGCAGGAGTTGGAGGCGCGGGTGCGCGCGCTGACGCGGCGCGGGCTGGGCAGCGCCTCGGCAACCATCAAGCACGGCCCGCTGACCTTCGACGCCACCGGGCGAGTGGCCTACATCAACGACCAGATGATCGAGCTGTCGGCGCGCGAGATCAGCCTGCTCGAGGTGCTGCTGCAGCGCGCCGGCCGGCTGGTCAGCAAGGACCAGCTGGTCGAGCGCCTGTGCGAGTGGGGCGAGGAAGTCAGCAACAACGCGATCGAGGTCTACATCCACCGCCTGCGCAAGAAGATCGAGCAGGGCCCGATCCGCATCGCCACGGTGCGCGGGCTCGGCTACTGCCTGGAGAAGATCCCGAGCTGACGACGCCGGCGCCGCTGTAAGGCGCGCCGCAGGGGGCGCGCGCTATCCTCGACGCGACATGGCGCACAGCAAGACCGCGCGCGAGCAACGCTCGCTCTTCGGCGAGATCCTCGACTGGATGCTCGCGCCGCTGCTGCTGCTGTGGCCGATGAGCGTGCTTCTGACCTGGCTGGTCGCGCAGGGCATCGCCAACCGGCCGTTCGACCGCGAGCTGCAGGAGATGGTGCGCGTGCTGGGCGAGCAGATCGAGGTCCACGCGGGCGCCGACGGCGCGCTGCGCGCCGGCTTCACGCTGCCGCCGGGGGCCGCCGAGCTGCTGCGCACCGACGAGGCCGACGACATCTACTACCAGGTGCTCGGGCTGCGCGGCGAGCTGCTGTCGGGCGACGACCAGCTGCCCGTGCCGGCCGAGGACGACCCGACCGCGCCGCCCGGAACGACGCTGTTCCGCGACGAGACGGTGCACGACCAGCCGGTGCGCGTGGCCTACATGTGGGTGGCGCCGCCCGGCGCGTCCGGCGTGCCGTCGAACGGCCCAGCCGCGCTGGTGCAGGTCGCCGAGACGCTGGGCAAGCGCTCGCGCCTGGCCACCGAAATCATCAAGGGCGTGATCCTGCCGCAGTTCGTCATCCTGCCGCTGGCGGTGCTACTGGTCTGGCTGGCACTGGCGCGCGGCATCGCGCCGCTGTCGCAGCTGCAGCAGCGCATCCGCTGGCGCGAGAGCACCGACCTGTCGCCGATCGACGAGGGCGACGCGCCCGAGGAGGTGGCGCCGCTGGTGCGCGCGATCAACGACCTGCTGGCGCGGCTCGACCAGTCGATCAGCGCGCAGAAGCACTTCCTCGCCGACGCCGCGCACCAGCTGAAGACGCCGCTGGCCGGGCTGCGCACGCAGGCCGAGCTGGCGCAGCGCGAGATCGACGCCGGCCAGAGCGACCCGCGCCAGCTGAAGAAGTCGCTGCAGCAGATCGCCCACGGCAGCCAGCGCGCGGCGCACATGGTCAACCAGCTGCTCGCGCTGGCGCGCGCCGAGGACCGCGAGCAGGTGTTCAGGCTGCAGCCGCTCAGGCTGGCCGGCATCGCCACCGAGACGGTGCGCGACTTCGTGCCGCGCGCGCTCGACAAGCGAATCGATCTCGGCTACGAAGGGCCCGAGCCCGGCGCCGACAGCGGCCTGCGCGTGATGGGCCAGCCGGTGCTGCTGCGCGAGCTGATCCGCAACCTGGTCGACAACGCGCTGCAGTACACGCCGGCCGGCGGCACGGTGACGGTGCGCGTGGTCGAGGACCCGTTCGGCCAGGTCGTCGTGCTGCAGGTCGAGGACGACGGCCCCGGCATCCCGGCGGGCGAGCGCGAGCAGGTGTTCCAGCCCTTCTACCGAGCGCTCGGCACCAACGTCGACGGCTCCGGGCTCGGGCTCGCGATCGTGCGCGAGATCGCGCGCCAGCACGACGCC
>JBLMVT010000152.1:0-7300 GCA_050256835.1 Betaproteobacteria bacterium
GAGATCGACGGGCTTGACAACCTCCAGCGGCTTCTTCTTGGCCTTCATGATGTTGGGCAGGGTGACGTAGCGCGGCTCGTTGAGGCGCAGGTCGGTGGTGACGACGGCGGGGAGCTTGATCGCCAGGGTCTCCAGGCCGCCGTCGATCTCGCGAGTGACGCGCGCTTCGCTGCCGTCGAGCTCGACCTTGCTGGCGAAGGTGGCCTGCGCCCAGCCGGTGAGCGCGGCGAGCATCTGGCCGGTCTGATTGCAGTCGTCATCGATCGCCTGCTTGCCGAGGATGACCAGGCCGGGCTGCTCCTTGTCGGCCAGCGCCTTGAGCAGCTTGGCCACCGCCAGGGGCTGCAGCTCCTCGGCGGTCTCGACCAGGATGGCGCGGTCGGCGCCGATGGCCATGGCGGTGCGCAGGGTCTCCTGGCACTGCGTGACGCCGGACGACACCGCGATCACCTCGGTGGCAGCGCCCTTCTCCTTCAAGCGCACGGCCTCCTCGACGGCGATCTCGTCGAACGGGTTCATGCTCATCTTGACGTTGGCGATGTCCACACCGCTGCCGTCGCTCTTGACGCGCACCTTGACGTTGTAGTCGACGACGCGCTTGACGCTGACCAGCACCTTCATCGGGTCTCCTGCATGGGTCTCGTGCGATTCTAGTGGGCGGGTCGCAAGGCGCCTCCCGCCGCGGGCGACGAGAAATAGAACAGTCGTTCTATGTTAGACGACGGGTCGGCGGCTTCGGGCGTGGTGCCCGGGACGGGGGTCGAACCCGTACGCCCTCTTTCGAGGAGCGGCGGATTTTAAGTCCGCTGTGTCTGCCAGTTTCACCACCCGGGCCGCGGGCGCAACGACAACACGAGAAACGGCCCCGGTCGGGGGCCGTTGTCCGGATGGAGGCGCGGGGCGGAGTCGAACCGCCCTTCACGGATTTGCAATCCGGTGCATAACCGCTTTGCTACCGCGCCGTCGTCCTTCTTGGCGAGGACTCGCGATGATGAAAAAGGGAAGCCGCGGCTTCCCTTCGTGTCCTGGAGCGGGAAACGAGTCTCGAACTCGCGACCTCAACCTTGGCAAGGTTGCGCTCTACCAACTGAGCTATTCCCGCGTCGCCTCGTCGGCTCGCGCGCGACGAAGGGCCGCATTATAGCGACACGGTTCCCTTCAGTGCGTGATCGTCTCGGCCACCGCGGCGGTGCCGGCGGCCTCGGGCTTCACGTCCTTCGGCGGCTCGTCGTCGGCCAGCGGTTGCGGTGCCGACTCGAGCGCGACCTCGAACACCCGGTCGATCCACCTCACCGGCACGATCTCGATCCGGCTCTTCACGTTCTCGGGGATGTCCTGCAGGTCCTTGACGTTCTCCTCCGGGATCATGACCGTCTTGATGCCGCCACGGTGAGCCGCGAGCAGCTTCTCCTTCAGGCCGCCGATCGCGGTCACCTCGCCTCGCAGCGTGATCTCGCCGGTCATCGCCACATCGGCCTTGACCGGAATGCCGGTCAGCGCCGAGACGAAGGCGGTCGTCATCGCGATCCCCGCACTCGGGCCGTCTTTCGGCGTGGCGCCGTCGGGCACGTGGATGTGGATGTCGCGCTTCTCGAAAGCCTCGTCCTTGATGCCGAGGATGCGGGCACGGCTGCGCACCACCGAGCGTGCGGCCTCGACCGACTCCTTCATCACGTCGCCGAGTTGCCCGGTGCGGATGATGTTGCCCTTGCCGGGCATCACTGCCGCCTCGATCGTCAGCAGGTCGCCGCCGACCTCGGTCCATGCCAGGCCGACGACCTGGCCGACCTGGTTCTTCTTCTCGGCACGACCGAAGTCGAACTTGCGCACGCCGAGGAAGTCGTTGAGGTTCTCCTCGGTCACGACGACCCGATCGGTGTAGGTCTTGAGCTGGATGCCCTTGACCACCTTGCGGCAGATCTTCGAGATCTCGCGCTCGAGCGAACGCACGCCGGCCTCGCGGGTGTAGTAGCGGATGATGCCGCGGATCGCCGATTCGGCAATCTCGAGCTCGCCTTCCTTGAGGCCGTTGTTGGTCGACTGCTTGGGCACCAGGTAACGCTGCGCGATGTTGAGCTTCTCGTCCTCGGTGTAGCCCGACAGGCGGATCACTTCCATCCGGTCGAGCAGCGCCGGCGGGATGTTCATCGAGTTCGAGGTGGCGATGAACATGACGTCGCTCAGGTCGAAGTCGACCTCGACGTAGTGGTCGCTGAAGGTATGGTTCTGCTCCGGGTCGAGCACCTCGAGCAGTGCCGACGACGGGTCGCCGCGGAAGTCCATCCCGAGCTTGTCGATCTCGTCGAACAGGAACAACGGGTTCCTCGTGCCGACCTTCGACAGGCTCTGCAGCACCTTGCCCGGCATCGAGCCGATGTAGGTGCGCCGGTGGCCACGGATCTCGGCCTCGTCGCGCACGCCGCCCAGCGCCATGCGCACGAACTTGCGGCCGGTGGCTCGCGCCACCGACTGACCCAGCGAGGTCTTGCCCACGCCCGGCGGCCCGACCAAGCACAGGATCGGCGCCTTCACCTTGTCGACGCGCTGCTGCACGGCGAGGTATTCGAGGATGCGGTCCTTGACCTTCTCCAGGCCGTAGTGATCCTCGTTGAGCACCTGCTCGGCGTGCCTCAGGTCATGCTTGATCTTGGTCTTCTTGCTCCAGGGCAGGTTGACCAGCGTGTCGATGTAGTTGCGCACGACGGTGGCCTCGGCCGACATCGGCGACATCAGCTTGAGCTTCTTCAGCTCGCCCTCGGCCTTCTTGCGCGCCTCCTTGGGCATGCGCGCCGCCTTGATCTTCTTGTCGAGATCCTCGAGGTCGGCACCTTCCTCGCCGTCGCCGAGCTCCTTCTGGATCGCCTTGACCTGTTCGTTCAGGTAGTACTCGCGCTGGCTCTTCTCCATCTGGCGCTTGACGCGGCCGCGGATGCGCTTCTCCACCTGCAGGATGTCGACCTCGTGCTCGAGCAACTCGAGCAGCTTCTCGAGCCGCTTGTCGACCGCGTACAGGTCGAGCACCGACTGCTTGGCCTCGAGCTTGAGCGGCAGGTGCGCGGCGATGGTGTCGGCGAGCCGTCCGGCGTCGTCGATGCCGGCGATCGAGGTCAGGATCTCGGGCGGGATCTTCTTGTTCAGCTTGACGTACTGGTCGAACTGCTGCGTCACCGCGCGGCGCAGCGCCTCGACCTCGGGCCTGGTTTCGGCCTCGGGCGGCACCGGCGTCACCTCGGAAACGAAATGCTCGCCGTTGTCGGTGATCGACTTGGTGTTGGCGCGCTGGATGCCCTCGACGAGCACCTTCACCGTGCCGTCGGGCAGCTTGAGCATCTGCAGGATGCTCGAGACGCAGCCGACCTCGAACATGTCGTCGGGCTTGGGCTCGTCCTTGCCGGCCGCGCGCTGCGCGATCAGCATGATCTGGCGCCCGGCCTCCATCGCGGCCTCGAGCGCCTTGATCGACTTCGGCCGCCCCACGAACAGCGGAATCACCATGTGCGGAAACACGACCACGTCGCGCAGCGGCAGCAACGGCAGGGTGATCGGTTCGGCGGGAAGGATCGGATGTCCGGACATACAGGGAACCTCACTTTCTCGGACCGATATCGGGTCCGAGGGGTCAATTGCAAGACGCCGCGCGGCGGGCCGGCCGCCGCGCGCGCCGATGGCGCCGCCGCGGCGGCGTCAGGCCTTGGCCTTCTGCTCTCGGTAGACGAGCAGCGGCTTGGCGTCTTCTTCGATGGTGTGCTCGTCGAGCACGACCTTGTCCACGCCGTCGAGCGTCGGCAGCTCGAACATGGTGTCGATCAACGACTGTTCCATGATCGAACGTAGGCCGCGCGCCCCGGTCTTGCGCGCCAGCGCCTTCTTGGCGATGGCAGTGAGCGCGGACGGCCGGATCTCGAGGTCGACGCCGTCCATGCCGAACAGCTTCTGGTACTGCTTGACCAGCGCGTTCTTCGGCTCGGTGAGGATGCGCACCAGGGCCTCCTCGGTCAGCTCGCCCAGCGTGGCGACCACCGGCAGCCGGCCGACCAGCTCGGGAATCAGGCCGAACTTGATCAGGTCTTCGGGCTCGACCTGGCGGAACACCTCGGAGACCTTGCGCTCGTTCTTGCTGTGCACGGTCGCGCCGAAGCCGATGCCCGAGCGCTCGGTGCGGTTCTGGATCACCTTCTCCAGGCCGTCGAACGCGCCGCCGCAGATGAACAGGATGTTGGTCGTGTCGATCTGCAGGAAGTCCTGGTTGGGGTGCTTGCGCCCGCCCTGCGGTGGCACGCTGGCCATCGTGCCCTCGATCAGCTTGAGCAGCGCCTGCTGCACACCCTCGCCCGACACGTCGCGGGTGATCGACGGGTTGTCAGCCTTGCGGCTGATCTTGTCGATCTCGTCGATGTAGACGATGCCGCGCTGCGCGCGCTCGACCTCGTAGTTGCAGTTCTGCAGCAGCTTCTGGATGATGTTCTCGACATCCTCGCCGACGTAGCCGGCCTCGGTGAGCGTCGTCGCATCGGCGATGACGAACGGCACGTTGAGCAGCCGCGCCAGCGTCTGCGCGAGCAGCGTCTTGCCCGAACCCGTCGGTCCGATCAGCAGGATGTTGCTCTTGGCCAGCTCGACCTCTTCCTTGCCGGCGGCCATGTGCTTGAGCCGCTTGTAGTGGTTGTAGACGGCGACCGCGAGCGTGCGCTTGGCGGCCTCCTGTCCGATCACGTACTGGTCGAGGCTGGCCTTGATCTCCGCCGGGATCGGCAGATCGCTGCGCGACGCCTTGGCATCCGTGCCCTCGGCCGGCACCTCGTCGCGGATGATGTCGTTGCACAGCTCGATGCACTCGTCGCAGATGAACACGGACGGGCCCGCGATGAGCTTCTTCACCTCGTGCTGGCTCTTGCCGCAGAACGAGCAGTACAGAACCTTCTCGCTCGAGGAGCCTTTCTTGTCGGCCATGGGTGCGTCAGTCGGGCGGTGTGCCGCCCATGATAAGTCAAAAGAAAAGCGGCCCTTGGCGTGGAGAAAGGCCCCGTTGCGCGTCCAGTTTTCGCGCGACGCCCCGCCTCGCCCTCGCCGGTGCCGACCGCCGTCCTGCGGCCGGCTCGGCAAGCGCGTCAGCCGCGCCGGGCGATCACCTGGTCGATCAGGCCGTAGCCCTTGGCTTCTTCCGAGGACATGAAGAAGTCGCGCTCCGAGTCGAGGCGGATCTTCTCCAGCGGCTGACCGGTGCGCTCGGCGAGGATGGCGTTCAGGCTTTCGCGCAGCTTGAGGATCTCGCGCGCCTGGATCTCGATGTCGGTCGCCTGGCCCTGCGCGCCGCCCGAAGGCTGGTGGATCATGATGCGCGAATTGGGCAGCGCGAAACGCTTGCCCTTGGCGCCGGCCGCCAGCAGGAAGGCGCCCATGCTCGCCGCCAGCCCCATGCACAGCGTCGACACGTCGGGCTTGACGAACTGCATCGTGTCGTAGACCGACAGGCCCGCGCTGACCGAGCCGCCCGGCGAGTTGATGTACAGCGAGATGTCCTTGTCGGGGTTCTCGCTCTCCAGGAACAGCAGCTGGGCGACGACGAGGTTGGCGGTCTGGTCGTTGACCGGCCCGACCAGGAAGATCACGCGCTCGCGCAGCAGAGGCGAGTAGATGTCGTAGGCGCGCTCGCCGCGGCCCGACTGCTCGATGACGATGGGCACCATGCCCAAGTTGCGGGTTTCCAACGCGCTCATGGAATCGGGTCCTCGAAGACGACTGTGGCGGGATGTCGGGGCCGATTATGGGTTCACAAGGCGCGCGCGGCGGGTTCAGCCCTGCATCAGTTCGTCGAAGGCCAGCGTCATGTCGACGACCTTGGCCGTGCGCATCACGTGGTCGGTGACGTTGTTCTCGACCACCACCGCCTCCACCTCGGCCATGCGCTGGCGGTCGCCGAGGTACCAGCGCATCACCTCGGCCGGCTTTTCGTAGCTCTGCGAGACCTCCTCGATGTGCTTTTGCAGCTGTTCGGGGCGCGCCTGCAGGCCGTTGGCCCGCACCAACTCAGCCACCACCAGCCCCAGGCGCACGCGGCGTTCGGCCTGTGCCTGGAACAGCTCGGTCGGCAGCGGTGCCTTGTCGGCGTCCTTGATGCCGCGCTTCTTGAGGTCTTCGCGCGCCGCAGCGACGAGACGCTCGACCTCACCGTCGATCAGCGCCTTGGGCACGTCCAGCTCGGCCGCGGCGAGCAGCGCGTCCATCGCGGCCGCCTTGTTGCGCGCCAGCACGCGGAACTTCACCTCGCGCTCGAGGTTCTTGCGGATGTCGGCGCGCAGGCCGTCGATCGAGCCGTCGGCGATGCCCAGCGACTTGGCAAACGCCTCGTTGACCTCGGGCAGGTGCTGTGTCTCGACCTTCTTCAGCGTGACCAGGAAGTCGGCCTCCTTGCCGGCGACGTCCTTGCCTTGGTAATCGGCCGGAAACTGTAGCGCGAAGGTCTTCGACTCGCCGGCCTTCATGCCGCGCACCGCGGCGTCGAACTGCTCGAGCATCTGGCCTTCGCCGATGACGAACTGGAAGCCTTCGGCCTGCCCGCCGGCGAACGGCACGCCGTCGATCTTGCCCTCGAAGTCGATCGTCACGCGGTCGCCTTCGGCGGCGCCCTCGGCCTGCGGCCTCTGCTGGAAGGTGCGACGCTGTCGGCGCAGGATGTCGAGCGTGCGGTCGATGGCAGCGTCGCCGACCTCGGCCTGCACGCGCTCGACCTCCACCGCCGACAGGTCGCCGAGCTTGACCTCCGGGTAAACCTCGAAGGTCGCGTCGAACGCGAGCTGCCCTTCGGGCGCCTCGTCCTTCTGCGTGATCTTCGGCGCGCCCGCGACGCGCAGCTTGGCCTCGCCGGCGGCATCGGCGAAGGCGCGCCCGACCTTGTCGTTCATGACCTCGTAGTGCACCGAATAGCCGTAGCGCTGCGCGACCACGCTCATCGGCACCTTGCCGGGCCGAAAGCCGTCGGCGCGCACGGTGCGCGACAGCTTCTTCAGGCGCGACTCGACCTCGCGCTGGATGCTGTCGGCGGGCAGCGTCAGCGTGATGCGACGTTCGAGCTTGTCGAGGGATTCAACGGTGACTGGCATGGTGATGAAAGGATTGCTGTCGGTTTTCGTGTGGTGCGCGGGGCGGGACTCGAACCCGCACACCATCGCTGGCGTCAGGACCTAAACCTGGTGCGTCTACCAATTTCGCCACCCGCGCGAATGGAGGTCGGAGATCGGAGTCGCTGGCGCGGCCCCTGAAGGCGACCTGACATTTTAGCGGGCGAGCGGCGCGCTCTCGG
>JBLMVT010000153.1:0-3070 GCA_050256835.1 Betaproteobacteria bacterium
GCCTCGCTCACCTTCGCGCCGGCGGCGATCCGCGCGCTGCAGCGCGGCGCCGGGGCGCCGCGGCTGGTGCAGCGCGTGTTCGGCTTCCTCGGCCCGAACGGCCCGCTGCCGACGCACCTGACCGAATACGCCCGTGAGCGTGCGCTGCACCACGGCGACGAGACGCTGCAGCGCTTTCTCGACATGCTGGGCCATCGCTTCGGCCTGCTGTTCTACCGCGCCTGGGCGCGCGCCCAGCCGGTGGTCGGCCTCGACCGCGCCAGCGACTCCCGCGTGGCCCGGCACCTCGGCGCGCTGTCGGGATTGGCCGAGGCGATCCATCGCCACGCCGATGCGCTCGGCCACGAGCCCAAGCTGTTCTTCTCGCCGCGCCTGGCGCGCGCCGTGCGCGACGCCGACGGACTGCACGCCTGGATCGCATCGCACTTCCGCGTCGGCGCGCGCATCGAGGAATGCGTCGGCCACTGGATGCCGCTGGCCGTCGCCGAACGCTCGCGGCTGGCACGCCACGGCCAGCCCGCGCTCGGCCGCGGCCTGGTGCTCGGACGCAGCATCTGGGACGTGCAGCACAAGTTCCGCATCGTCGTCGGCCCGCTCGACTTCGACGGCTACCAGCGTTTCCTGCCCGACCATCCGGCGCTCGACGAACTGCGCGCAATGGTGCGGCAGTACGTCGGCTTCGAATTTGAGTGGGACCTGCGACTGGTGCTGGCCGAGGTCGAGGTGCCGCCGTGGCGGCTCGGCGCGTCGCCCGGCGTGGGCCTGCTCGGCCGCACTTGCTGGCTCGGGCGGCGCCGCATCGACGCCGGCGACCTGCTGCTGGATGTGGAGAATCTCGGGCACCCGCGGCGCGCGGCACGGCGCGTGGATCCGCATCGCGAACTGGAGGGGATGACATGAGCGACATCAACCGGGTGGCGTTGTTCGGCAAGCTCAACCCGCTGGGCTACAAGTCGATCGAGGCGGCCACCGTCTTCTGCAAGCTGCGCGGCAACCCGTACGTCGAGCTGGTGCACTGGCTCACGCAGCTGCTGCAGAACAGCGACTCCGACCTCGACGCCGCGGTGCGCCACTACGGGCTCGATGCCGCGGCACTGGCGCGCGAGGTGACGACGGCGCTCGACCGCCTGCCGCGCGGCTCGACGGCGATCAGCGACTTCTCCGAGCAGATCGAGTCGGCAATCGAGCGCGGCTGGGTCTACGGCACGCTGATGTTCGGCGACTCGCAAGTGCGCTCGGGCTACCTGCTGCTGGGCATGCTGAAGACGCATTCGCTGCGCAACGCGCTGCTCGCCATCTCGCGCCAGTTCGAGAAGATCAAGGCCGACGACCTGGCCGAGAACTTCGCCAAGGTGACGGCCCGCTCGGGCGAGAACGGGCTGGGCGCGCAGGACGGCTCGGCGCTCGGCGCCGGCCAGCCCGGCGAGGCATCGGGCGCGATGGCGCCCGCGGCGATGGGCAAGCAGGAGGCGCTGAAGAAGTTCACCGTCGACCTCACCGAGAAGGCGAGGAAGGCCGAGATGGACCCGGTCACCGGGCGCGACGACGAGATCCGCCAGATCGTCGACATCCTGATGCGCCGGCGCCAGAACAACCCGATCCTCACCGGCGAGGCGGGCGTCGGCAAGACCGCGGTGGTCGAGGGCTTCGCGCAGCGCCTGGCGCGCGGCGACGTGCCGCCGCAGCTGCAGGGGGTCTCGCTGCTCGCGCTGGACATCGGCCTGCTGCAGGCCGGCGCGTCGATGAAGGGCGAGTTCGAGCAGCGTCTGCGCCAGGTGATCGACGAGGTGCAGGCGAGCCCGAAGCCGATCATCCTGTTCATCGACGAGGTGCACACGCTGGTCGGCGCCGGCGGCGCCGCGGGCACCGGCGATGCGGCCAACCTGCTCAAGCCCGCGCTGGCGCGCGGCAACCTGCGCACCATCGGCGCCACCACCTGGGCCGAGTACAAGAAGTACATCGAGAAGGATCCGGCGCTCACGAGGCGCTTCCAGGTCGTGCAGGTGCTCGAGCCCGACGAGGCCAAGGCCGTCCTGATGCTGCGCGGCGTGGCCAGCGTGCTCGAGAAGCACCACCGCGTGCAGCTGCTCGACGAGGCGATCGAGTCGGCGGTCAAGCTCTCGCACCGCTACATCCCGGCGCGCCAGCTGCCCGACAAGGCGGTCAGCCTGCTCGACACCGCGTGCGCGCGCGTGGCCGTCAGCCAGCACGCGATCCCGGCCGAGGTCGAGGATTCGCGCCGGCGCATCGAAGGGCTCGAGGTCGAGCGCCAGATCATCGATCGCGAAGCCGCGGTCGGCATCGACGTCGGCGCGCGCGGCAGCGACGTCGACGCCAAGCTCGTCGCCGAGCGCGAGCGGCTGGCCGGGCTGGAAAGCCGCTGGCAGGACGAGAAGGTGGTGGTCGACCGCATCCTTGCGCTGCGCGCCCAGCTGCGCGGCGACGGCCAGCCGGTCGACGCGGCCGCCGGCGGCGAGCCCGCCGAGCCGCCGACCAACCGCGACACGCTGCTCGCCGAGCTGCGCGACAAGCAGGCCGAACTCGCGACCTTGCAGGGCGACAGCCCGCTGATCATGCCGTCGGTCGACGCGCAGGCGGTCGCCAGCGTGGTCGCCGACTGGACCGGCATCCCGGTCGGCCGGATGGTGAAGAACGAGCTGCAGGCCATCCTGGAGCTCGGCCAGGCGCTCGGCCAGCGCGTCATCGGCCAGCAGCACGGGCTCGACATGATCGCGCGGCGCATCCAGACCTCGCGCGCGCGCTTGGACAACCCGAACAAGCCGATCGGCGTGTTCATGCTGTGCGGCACCTCCGGCGTGGGCAAGACGGAGACCGCGCTCGCGCTCGCCGAGGCGCTGTACGGCGGCGAGCAGAACGTCATCACGATCAACATGAGCGAGTTCCAGGAGGCGCACACCGTCTCGACGCTCAAGGGCGCGCCGCCGGGCTACGTCGGCTACGGCGAGGGCGGCATCCTGACCGAGGCGGTGCGGCGCCGGCCGTACAGCGTGGTGCTGCTCGACGAGGTCGAGAAGGCGCACCCCGACGTGCACGAGATCTTCTTCCAGGT
>JBLMVT010000154.1:0-10044 GCA_050256835.1 Betaproteobacteria bacterium
TGGCGCGCCACCTCGGTCTTGCCGACGCCGGTCGGTCCGCTGAACAGGAACGAGCCGATCGGCTTGTCGGGCTTGCCCAGGCCGGAGCGCGCCATCTTGATCGCCGAGGCGAGCGCATCGATCGCCGGCTCCTGGCCGAACACGACGCTGTTGAGGTCGCGCGCCAGGTTCTGCAGCTTCGAGCGGTCGTCGCTCGACACCGAGGCCGGCGGGATGCGCGCGATCTTGGCGACGATCTCTTCCACCTCGGCACGAGTGATCGTCTTCTTCTGCTTGTTCTTGGGCAGGATGCGCTGCGCCGCGCCCGCTTCGTCGATGACGTCGATCGCCTTGTCGGGCAGGTGGCGGTCGTTGATGAACTTGGCCGACAGCTCGGCCGCCGCCTGCAGTGCGCCGAGCGCGTACTTGACGCTGTGGTGCTCCTCGAAGCGGCTCTTCAGCCCCTTCAGGATCTCGACCGTCTGCTCGATCGACGGCTCGACCACGTCGATCTTCTGGAAGCGCCGCGACAGCGCCGCATCCTTCTCGAAGATGCCGCGGTACTCGGTGAACGTGGTCGCGCCGATGCACTTCATCGTGCCCTGCGACAGCGCCGGCTTGAGCAGGTTGCTCGCGTCGAGCGTGCCACCGGACGCCGCGCCGGCGCCGATCAGCGTGTGGATCTCGTCGATGAAGAGGATCGCGTTGGGCAGGTCCTTCAGGCTCTTCAGCACGGCCTTCAGGCGCTGCTCGAAGTCGCCGCGATACTTGGTTCCGGCCAGCAACGCACCCATGTCGAGCGCGAACACCGTCGCGTCGGCCAGCACCTCGGGCACGTCGGCCTGGGTGATGCGCCAGGCCAGGCCCTCGGCGATCGCGGTCTTGCCGACGCCGGCCTCGCCGACCAGCAGCGGGTTGTTCTTGCGCCGCCGGCACAGGATCTGGATCACGCGCTCGACTTCGAGCTCGCGGCCGATCAGCGGGTCGATCTTGCCGTCGCGGGCGAGCTGGTTCAGGTTGCTCGTGTACTGGTCGAGCGCCGAGCCCTTGCCTTCGCTTTCTTCCTTCTCGTTCTCGGCGTTGCCGCTGGCTCCCTCGCTGGGCTTGGCCGGCTCGGGCGGATCAGACTTCTTGATGCCGTGGGCGATGAAGTTGACGACGTCGAGCCTGGTCACCCCCTGCTGGTGCAGGTAGTAGACCGCGTGCGAGTCCTTCTCGCCGAAGATGGCGACCAGCACGTTGGCGCCGGTGACTTCCTTCTTGCCGCTGCCGGTGGACTGCACGTGCATGATCGCGCGCTGGATGACGCGCTGGAAACCCAGCGTCGGCTGCGTGTCGACCTCGTCGTTGCCGCCGACCGTCGGCGTGTTTTCCTTGATGAAGCCCGCCAGGCTCTTGCGCAGGTCATCGAGGTTGGCCGAGCAGGCGCGCAGCACCTCGGCAGCCGACGGATTGTCGAGCAGTGCCATGAGCAGGTGCTCGACGGTGATGAATTCGTGCCGCTGCTGGCGCGCTTCGACGAACGCCATGTGCAGGCTGACTTCCAGTTCTTGCGCAATCATGCGGCCTCCATAATGCACTGCAACGGATGCTCGGCACGACGCGCGGCAGCAAGCACCAGTTCGACTTTGGTGACGGCGATGTCCTTCGTGTACACGCCGCAGACGCCTCGGCCCTCGTGATGCACCTTGAGCATCACCTGCGTGGCCGTTTCGAGGTCAAGGTTGAAATATTCCTGCAGCACGAGCACGACGAACTCCATCGGCGTGTAGTCGTCGTTGAGGAGGATCACCTGATACATGCGCGGAGGCTCTGTCCGGGCCGCCTGGCGCTCGACAACGACCGCCCCCTGCCCCTCTTCGGGCAATGGCCGCGCCGGCGGCGCGGCAGGCGGGCGGGACTTCTCCACGGGCATGGAACGATTCTATCGAGTTGCTTTCCGCGTGACGCATCGATGCCCATATTGCGCCGAGTGCCCGCGCTGCAAGAGCGCCTGGCGATCGTCCAGCCGATTCGCCGGCGTCCGTAGCGCCTTGACACACCGATCGGCGGTGCTGAGAATCCCGCCCAAACGACGAGGGGCTGGAGGGTTGACATGGCGACCGGCATTGTCAAGTGGTTCAATGATGCCAAGGGATTCGGCTTCATCGAACCGGAGGGTGGCGGCGAAGACGTTTTCGCCCATTTCTCGGCGATCCAGATGGAGGGCTTTCGTACCCTGCGCCAGGGCAGCCGGGTCAGCTTCGACCTCACGCAGGGTCCGAAAGGGCAGTTGGCACAGAATATCTCTCTGCTCGAACTGCCCCGTACCCCGGAACGCGGGGCAGCGCGCAAGCCGGCGGGCGATCCGCTGGCCCTCTGAGGCGCCGCGCGGCGTGACTAAGCCCGCCGTTCGGCGGTCTTCTTGCGTCGGCGCCGGTCAAGGCCGGACCCGGTCGATCTGCAGCGCCACGTCGGCGGCGCCGAGCCGAACCGGTTCGCTCATGCCGATCAGGTCCCCGGCGGCCGGCGTCGCGTCGCCGCTGCGCGAGATGCGCGCCTCGATGCGCAACTGCGGGGCGCTCGACAGCTTGAACTGCGGGCTGACCGCCATCGAGTCGTCGAGCCTGAAGGTGAGCGGCAGGTCGGCCACCCGGGCGCGCTGAACGGCCAGCGGCATTCGGGGCCCCTCGGCGGCGCGAGCGAACACGAAGACCGTATCGGTCGGCAATGTCTTCGCCGCGAGCGTGGGCGCCAGGCTCACCCGACCGCTGACCGAAGCACCGAGGCTTGCGGACGGCGCGCTGCCGGCCGCTGCCGGCGAAGCCTGCGCTTCTCCGGGTTGGCGAATTTCGGCCAAGGTCCTGACCAGCCATTTGGCATCGTCCGAATCCGGCGGAAGCTGTTTCAGCAAACGTTCCCAGTGCAGCGAGGCCTGCGCGAAGTCGCCGCGCTTGTAGGCTGCAGTGGCGGCCAGCGAAAGCGCCATCGCGTTGTCGGGGTCGAGCGCCAGGGCTGCCATCACCAGCTGCAGCGGCCTGCCCTCCAGGTTGCCCTTCGCGAGCGTTGCCAGCACGTCGGCATAGTCGGCCAGCAGCACCGGATCGCGGTTCAGGCCATCGCCGACGCGCTCGAACGCTCTGCGAGACTCCTCGAAGCGACCGAGGACGTGGTAGGAGCGCGCCAGCATGGACCAGCCCTTGGGATCGTCGGGGTTCTTCTCGAGCCGCGCGGCCAGCGCGCCGACCATCTGGTCGATCTCGGCCGCGCTGGCGGCCTGCTGCACCGCCTCACCGGGCAGCAAGGCCGCCGGCGTGCCGAGCCAGGCGTACAGGCCGGCGGCCAGCAAGGGAAACGCGACCGCCAGGGTCAACGAGGTCCGCAGATTGCGTGGCGCCCGTGCGGGCGGCGTGTCGGGCAGCGCCGTGTCGTCGAGCAGGCGACGCTGCAGCTCCGTCTTCGCCTGCAGGTGATCGGCGGCGGCAAGCGTTCCGGCCGCCAGGTCGCGATCGAGCTCGGCGAGCTGATCGCGGTAGATGCCCGCATTGATCTCGCGCGCCGTCGTCGCCTGATCGGCACGGCCACGACGCCAGGGGCGCAGCAGAAGCAGCAGCGTCAGGCACACCAGCGCGAGCGCGGCAAGCACGAACGGCACCATCACCGGTCCCCTGCCAGCAGCTTGGCCGCCTTGCGCTGCTCCTCGGGCGTCAGCGGTGCGGCGGCGACGCGGCGTCGGCGCAGGAAGACCAGCAGGCCGCCCACGCCGGCCATGCCGAACACGAACGGCCCGCCCCACAGGAGCCAGGTGGTCGGTTTCAGCGGGGGGCGGTAACGCACGAAGTCGCCGTAGCGGCTGACGAGGAAGTCCATGATCTCCTTGTCCGTCTTGCCCTGCTTGATGAGCTCGCGGATCTCGCGCCGCAGGTCTTGCGCCAGGTCGGCGCGCGAGCCAGCCAGCGATTCGTTCTGGCACACCAGGCAGCGCAGTTCACCGGCAATCGCGATGAGCCGCTGTTCGACCGCCTCGTCTTCCGCCAGCGGCGTCGCCTCTTTTGCCTGCGCCATCGCAGCCGCGCAGACGAGCATCAGCGCGGCGAGCCATCTCATCGCTGCAGCTCCCGGATCAGGGGCACGATCTTCGCCTGCAGGACTTCGGTCGTCACCGGCCCGATCTGCTTGAAGCGGATCGTTCCCGTCTTGTCGATCACGTAGGTCTCTGGGACGCCGTAGACGCCGTAGTCGATGCCCACCCGGCCGTCGGCATCGACCGCCGACAGCAGGTACGGATCGCCGCGCTCGGTCAGCCAGCGAACCGCGTCGGCGTGCGTGTCCTTGTAGTCCAGGCCGACCAGCGGTGCGACGCCGGAGCGCGCGAAGTCCAGCAGCACCGGGTGCTCCTCGCGGCACGACACGCACCACGACGCCCACACGTTCAGAAGCCAGACCTTGCCGAGCATGTCGCGCGACGCGAAGACGGTGTTCGCTGCGGCCGCGTCGCCTTGCAGGCGCGGCAGCGAGAACGCCGGCGCCGCCTTGCCGACCAGCGGGGACGGCACCTCGCGCGGGTCGCGGTTCAGGCCGACGGCCAGGAACACCACCAGCACCATGAACAGCGCCAGCGGAATCAGGAACCGCTTCATGCCACGGCCCCCTGCACGGCTTCCTGGCGCCGCCTGAGGCGATAGCGCCGGTCGCTCGCCGCGAGCACGCCGCCGAACGCCATCAGCAGGCAGCCGCCCCAGATCCAGACGACGAAGGGCTTGTAGTACACACGCACGCTCCAGGCCGCATCGGCACCTCGTCCGCCCAGCGGCTCGCCGAGCGAGACATAGACGTCGCGGGCGAGCCCGCTGTCGATCGCGGTCTCGGTCATCGGCATGGGCGACGAGAAGTACTGCCGCTTCTCCGGGTACAGATGGCGCAGCACGCGCCCGTCCTTCGACAGCTCGATGTCGCCGCGCTGCGCGCGGTAGTTCGGGCCACCCGCTTCGCGCACGCCGAGCAGGCGGAAGGTGTAGCCGCCGACGGCGACGGTGTCGCCCGTGGCCATGCGCACGTCCTTCTCGACCTCGTAGCCCTTCACCAGCGTCACGCCGACCACGAACACCGCGACGCCCAGGTGCGCCAGGTGCATGCCCCAGTACGCGCGCGGCGGGCGGCCCGAGCGCAGGCGATCGCGGATCTGCAGCAGCGTGCTCGCGGCGATCCACACGGCCAGCAGGAGGCCGAGCCCGACCATCGGCGTCCAGTGGCCGAGCAGCCACGGCAGGCCGACGCCCGCGGCCACCGCCAGCAGCGCGGCCAGGCGCAGCCGCCGCATCATGTCGCGCGCGTCGAGCTGCTTCCAGCGTGCCAGCGGCCCGACCGCCACCAGGAACAGCAGCGGCACCATGATCGGCACGAATACGGTGTCGAAATACGGCGGCCCGACCGACAGCTTGCCCAGGCCGAGGGCATCGATGATCAGGGGGTACAGCGTGCCGAGCAGCACCGAGCCGGCGGCGACCACGAGCAGCACGTTGTTGACGAGCAGCAGCGTCTCGCGCGAGAGCACGGCGAAGCTGCCGCCCAGCCCGACGCGCGGCGCGCGCCAGGCGAACAGCGCCAGCGAGCCGCCGACCACGGCGACGAGGAACAGCAGGATGAAGATGCCGCGGCGCGGGTCGGCCGCGAAGGCGTGCACCGACGTCAGCACGCCCGAGCGCACCAGGAAGGTCCCGAGCAGCGACAGCGCGAACGCGCCGATCGCCAGCAGCACGGTCCAGTTCTTGAAGCTGCCGCGCTTCTCGGTGACCGCCAGCGAATGGATCAGCGCCGTGCCGACGAG
Source organism: Betaproteobacteria bacterium (assembly GCA_050256835.1). Classification (GTDB taxonomy): domain Bacteria; phylum Pseudomonadota; class Gammaproteobacteria; order Burkholderiales; family Burkholderiaceae_C; genus JAMHWF01. The sequence continues at coordinate 5,786 of JBLMVT010000154.1, forward strand.
CCAGGGCATGAACGAGGCGTTCTCGACCGGATCCCAGAACCACCAACCGCCCCAGCCCAGTTCGTAATACGCCCAGTACGACCCGAGTGCGATGCCGAGCGTGAGGAAGATCCATGCCGCGGTCGTCCACGGCCGCGACCAGCGCGCCCAGGCCGCGTCGAGCCGGCCCGACAGCAAGGCGGCGATCGCGAAGGCGAAGGCGACCGAGAAGCCGACGTAGCCCATGTAGAGCATCGGCGGGTGGAACACCAGCCCCGGGTCCTGCAGCAGCGGGTTCAGGTCGCTGCCTTCGGCGGCCGCCGGCAGCAGCCGCTCGAACGGATCGGAGGTGAGCAGGATGAACATGAGGAACCCGGCCCCGACCAGCCCGAGCACGCCGATCACGCGCGCCACCATGGCCTGCGGCAACTGGCGCGAGAACTGGCTGACCGCCAGCGTCCAGCCGTTGAGCATCAGCAGCCACAGCAGCAGCGAGCCTTCGTGGCCGCCCCACACGGCGGCGGCCCGGTACGGCCCCGGCAGCTGCGAGTTCGAGTGCGCGGCGACATAGGCCACCGAGAAGTCGTTGGCGAGGAACGCGCTGGTGAGACAGCCGAAGGCGAACACCACCAGCACGAACTGGGTCTGCGCGGCGGGCCGGGCGAGCGCCATCCAGCCGGCGTTGCCGCGCTGCGCGCCGACGATCGGCAGCACGCCCTGCGTCAGCGCGACCAGGAACGCGAGGATCAGCGCCAGGTGGCCAAGTTCCGGTGTCATGGCGCCTCCTTTGCCTTGCGATGTGCCGCGTCGATCGCGTGCTTGGCCTCGGGCGGCATGTAGTTCTCGTCGTGCTTGGCCAGCACCTCGCTGGCGACGAACCGGCCGCTGGCGTCGAGCCGTCCTTGCGCGACGGCGCCTTTGCCCTCGCTGAAGAGGTCGGGCAGGATGCCGTTGTAGCTGACCTGCATGTCCTTCGCGGTGTCGGTGATGACGAACTGCACCGTCATCTGGTCGCGCCGCAGCGTGCCCTGCTTGACCAGCCCGCCGACGCGGAAGGCCCGGTCCTTCGGCGCCTCGCCCGCCGCGACCTGGGTCGGGGTGAAGAAGAAGGCGACGTTGCTCTTCAGTGCGTTGAGCACGAGCGCGGCGGCGACGCCCAGCGTGGCGAGCGCCCCGACGATGACGGCGACGCGTCTGTGGCGCGGCTTCATCGCATGCCCCCTGCCTGGCCGCGCTGCTGGCGCCGCAGCGAACGCATGACGGCCTGCTCCTGACGGTGCAGCAGCCACGGCTCGACGAGCATCGCCACCGCGCACGCGCCGAAGCTGCCCCAGACGTAGAGCGCGTAGCCGCCCATGTGGAAGAACTCGTTCACGCTATGCCATTGCATGTCGCACCCACTCCGTGTGTCGTTCGCGCTCGAGGATGATGCGGCGCACGCGCATCAGCGCGACGGCGATCGAATACATCCAGAACGCCAGGGCCATCAGCAGCATGCCCCACAGCATCGTGTGGGCCATCGACGGCGCGCGCGTCAGCGAGACCGACGCTCCCTGATGCAGCGTGTTCCACCAGCGCACCGAGAAATAGATGATCGGCACGTTGACGACGCCGACCAGCGCGAGCACCGCCCCGGCCTTGTCGGCGCGCCGCGGGTCGTCGATCGCGGCCTGCAGCGCCATGAAGCCGAGGTAGAGGAAGAACAGGATCAGCTCGGAGGTGAGCCGCGCATCCCAGACCCACCAGGTGCCCCACATCGGCTTGCCCCACAGCGAACCGGTGACGAGCGACAGGAACGCGAACATCGCGCCGGTCGGCGCCAGCGCACTGGCCATCATGCCCGACAGGCGGATGTTGAAGGCCAGCCCGAACGCGGCCCAGAACGCCATCACGCAGTAGATGAACATCGACATCCAGCTGGCCGGGACGTGCACGAAGATGATCCGGTAGCCCTCGCCCTGCTGCGCATCGGTGGGCGCGACGAACAGGCCGACCCACAGGCCGGCGGCGGCGAACAGCACGGCGAGCAGCGCGAACCACGGCAGCATGCGGCCCGCCAGCGGATAGAAGGTCGCCGGCGAGGCGAACCTGAAGGTGTTGATCCAGCGCCCGGACATCGGTTGCCTCACTCCATCGCGATGCGAAGCGCCGCCGTGGCGGCCCACGGCGCGAAGAACAGGGCGACGACCAGCATGGCGCCGAGCAGCGACAGGTGGCCGCGAACACCCAGGCCGGCGTTGTAGGACTCCACCGCGCCGGCGCCGAAGATCAGCGTCGGGATGTACAGCGGCAGCACCAGCAGCGCCAGCAGCACCCCGCCGCCGCGCACGCCGAGCGTCAGCGCCGCCCCGACGGCACCGATCAGGCTCAAGAGGGGCGTGCCGATCAGCAGCGAGACCATCAGGATGCCGAGCGTCGCCGGGTCGAGTCCGAACTGCAGGCCCAGCACGGGCGCCAGCAGCACCAGCGGCAGGCCGCACAGCAGCCAATGGGCGGCGATCTTGCCTGTCATCAGCAGCGCGAAGGTCTGCGGCGACAGCGCCATCTGCTCGAGCGTGCCGTCGGCATGGTCGGCCGCGAACAGCCGCGGCAGCCCGAGCAGGGTGGCGAGCAGCGCGGCGACCCACAGCACGCCGGGCGCGATGCGCCGCAGCTGAGCCGGCTCGGGGCCGATGCCGAGCGGAAACAGGCTGACCACGACGACGAAGAAGAACAGCGCGGTCAGCACCTCGCTGCGCCGGCGCGCGGCGAGCAGCAGGTCACGCCGCAGGCTGACCAGCACGGCAGTCACAGCGCCACCGTCGCGCCGCCGTCGAGCGGCACCGCCTGATGGCTCGTCAGCACGGCCATGCCGCCGCGCTCGAGGTGGGACTGCAGCAGCACGGCGAGCAATTCCACTGCCGCCCGGTCGAGCGCGTTGAACGGCTCGTCGAGCACCCACAAGGCGGCCGGCCGCACCAGCAGGCGCGCCAGCACCACGCGGCGCTTCTGGCCGGCCGACAGGTGGCGCGCCGGGAGGTCCTCGCGGCCCTGCAGCCCCATGGTGTCAAGCGCGGCCAGCGCGTCGTCTTCGCCGAGGTCGTAGCCGTCGAGCGCAAGCCCCAGCCGCAGGTTCTCCAGCGGCGACAGCTCGTCCTTGATCGCCGCCTGGTGGCCTAGGTAGATCAGGGCGCGACGGAACTCTTCGCCACGCCCGTTGCCCACCGACTCGCCGTTCCAGCGGATCTCGCCCGCATCGGCCGCCGCCAGGCCGACCAGGGTGCGCAGCAGCGTGGTCTTGCCGGCGCCGTTCTCGCCCGTCACGTGCAACCACCCGCCAGCCTCGAGCGTGAACGACAGGTCGCCGAACAGCCGGCGATCGCCGCGGGAGCCGGTCAGGTGGCTGACGCTGAGCATGGTCGGGACGATGGGAGGGTCATTTCTTGAGCGAACCGGCACGCGCCGGCCGGCCATTATTGGCCCGGCATGTTGCCCGAAACTTGACGCAAATCGCCCCAGGACCCGGCCGATGGCGTGCGGGGCGGTTCAGAAGCCGAGCGCCAGCAGGCTCCAGGCTGCCGTCAGCGTGATCGCGAGCGCGCTGCCGTAGCACAGCAGCTTGGCCAGGGCACCGGTGCGGATGCCGAGGTCGTGCAGGCTGTGGAAGATGCGATGCGCCGCGTGCCAGGCGAACAGCGCGATCACGACGAAGACGAAGCCCTTGCCGGCCCAGTGCTGCGCCAGCGCGAGCATGCGCGGGTAGCTCATCGCGTCGTGCGGCAGCGCCCAGCCCAGCGGAACCGCGATGCCGGTGATGAAGACCAGCATCGGCCCGAACAGCGCGGCCAGCATGCCGCCGGCGCCGAACAGGGCCCAGAAGACCGGCGCGTTCGAGCGCTTCATCGCGTCAGCCCCCAGGCGAGGGCGAACAGCGCAAGCGCCGCGACGGCCGCCGCCGCCAGGCCGACGCGCGTGATGGACCGCGCCGCGACGCGCCGGCCGCCGACGAACAGCATCGGCATCGTCTTGGGCATGATCTCGAACCAGCTGATGGCGTGATAGACCATCCCGGCGAGCATGACGACGTGCAGCGCGATCGACAGCGGGCTGCGCAGGGCATGGAGCCAGCCGTTCCATGCCGCTTCGCCCTGGCCGAGCCGCAGCACGCCGACCATCAGCACGATCGCGTACAGCGCCACGATCAGCGCGGTGGCTTCGCGGACAATGTAGCGCACGAAGAACGCGTCCCGTCGCCACCAGCCCGACATCGGGCGAACATAGGGCCGGCGCGCACCGCTTGT
>JBLMVT010000155.1:0-3872 GCA_050256835.1 Betaproteobacteria bacterium
CCGGGCGGCGGCAAGGTCTGCGTCAAGGCCTTCGGGCTGGTGCAGAAGACCTACAACCCGAACCGGGTGCTGCAGCCGATGAAGCGCACCAACCCGGTCAAGGGTCGCGACCAGGACCCCGGCTTCGTGCCGATCTCCTGGGACGAGGCATTCGCGCTGATCGGCAACAGGCTGAACGCCGTGCGCGCGCAGGGGCTGACCGACGAAAGCGGCTACCCGCGCGTGGCGGCCAGCTTCGGCGGCGGCGGCACGCCGCAGTCGTACATGGGCACCTTCCCGGCGTTTCTCGCCGCTTGGGGGCCGGTCGACTTCGGCTTCGGCTCCGGTCAGGGCGTCAAGTGCTACCACTCCGAGCACCTGTACGGCGAGTTCTGGCACCGCGCCTTCATCGTCGCGCCCGACACGCCGCTATGCGACTACCTGATCTCCTGCGGCTCGAACGTCGAGGCCTCGGGCGGCGTGGTCGGCATCTGGCGCCATGCATCGGCGCGCGTGCGCGGCATGAAGCGCGTGCAGGTCGAGCCGCACCTGTCGATCACCGGCGCGTGCTCGGCGCAATGGGTGCCGATCAAGCCGAAGACCGACGCCGCCTTCCTGTACGCGCTGATCCACGTGCTGCTGCACGAGGTGCCGCGCGAGCGGCTCGACGTCGACTTCCTCGCCAAGCGCACCGCCTCGCCCTACCTCGTCGGACCGCACGGCTACTACCTGCGCGACCGCGCGTCGAGGAAGCCGCTGGTGTGGGACCGAGCCAGCGCCGGCGCGAAGTTGCACGACGCGGCCGGCATCGACGAGGCGATCGAAGGAACCTACGTCGTCGACGCCGTCGAGGTCGGCCCCGACGACGAGCTGCTCGCCGACGGCCTGCTCGAAGGATCGACCGGCTTCACCCGGCTCGTCGAGCACATGCGAGCGTATGCGCCCGAGTGGGCCGAGGCCGTGTGCGACGTGCCGGCCGCGACGATGCGGCGCATCGCCCAGGAGTACATCGGCCACGCCCGCGTCGGCGAGACGATCGAGATCGAAGGCCAGACATTCCCCTACCGCCCGGTCGCGGTGACGCTCGGCAAGACCGTCAACAACGGGTGGGGCGGCTATGAATGCTGCTGGGCGCGCACCCTGCTCGCCACGCTGGTCGGCGCGCTCGAGGTGCCGGGCGGCACGATCGGCACCACGGTGCGCCTCGCGCGGCCGATGTCGCAGCGCCACGACAGCGTCAAGCCCGGCCCCGACGGCTTCATGCACTACGCGCTGAACCCGACCGACAAGGCGCGCTGGTCGCCGGCACCGAACATCCGCAACGCGTACCGCACGATGGTGCCGCTGGCCGCCGACGGGCCGTGGAGCCAGGCGCTCGGGCCGACGCACTTCTCGTGGATGTTCCTCGACGAGACGCCCAAGGGCCTGCCGCGCGTGACGCTGCCTGACGTCTGGTTCCTCTACCGCACCAACCCGGCGATCTCATTCTGGGACACCGCGGCGCTGGGCGAGAAGATGGCGCGCTTCCCGTTCGTCGTCGCCTTCGCCTACACGCGCGACGAGACCAACCACTTCGCCGACGTGCTGCTGCCCGACGCGACGGACCTCGAGAGCCTGCAGCTGATCCGCATCGGCAGCACCAAGTACGTCGAGCAGTTCTGGGACCACGAAGGCTTCGCGCTGCGCCAGCCGGCGGTGCAGGCGCAGGGCCAGGCGCGCGACTTCACCGACATCGCCAGCGAGCTGGCCGAGCGCACCGGGCTGACCGCCGGCTACAACGCGGCGATCAACAAGGGGGCGGCCGGCGTGCCGCTGCGCGGCGCGCACGCGGACCACTCGCTCGCGCTCGACCGTCGCCACGATCGCGACGAAATCTGGGACGCGGTCTGTCGCGCCGCCAGCGCCGAGCTCACCGACGGTGCCGAGTCGAACGGCCTGGCCTGGTGGAAGGAGCATGGCCTGGCCACCAAGCCGTACCCGCGCCGGCGCTGGTACCTGCTGCCGACGCTGGTTGCGCGCGGGCTGCGCTTCGAGCTGCCCTACCAGGAACGCCTGATGCGCGTCGGCGCAGAGCTCGGCCGGCGCCTGCACGAGCACGGCATGCGCTGGTGGGACGCGCAGCTCGAGGAATACCAGGCGCTGCCGAAGTGGAAGGATTTCCCGGCGCTTTGGGAGGCGGTCGTCTCGCAGGGCGGCGCGAAGCCGGCGGACTACCCGTTCTGGCTGCTCACCGCGCGCTCGATGCAGTACGCCTGGGGCGGCAACGTCGGCATGCAGATGATCAAGGAGGTGGCCGACAACATCGCCGGGCATCGCGGCGTGATCGTCAACACGCAGGCGGCGGCGCGGCTGGGCATCGCCGACGGCGACCCGATCGAGATCGCGACCCCGAAGCGCAAGGTCACCGGCCGCGCCGTGCTGCGCCAGGGCATCCGGCCCGACACCCTGCTGATGATCGGCCAGTTCGCGCACTGGGAGACACCGCTGGCGAAGGACTTCGGCGTGCCAAGCCTGAACAGCCTGGCGACGATGTCGATCGCGCTGACCGACGCCACCGGCTCGGGGGCCGACATCGTGCGCGTCGCGCTGCGTCGCGGCTCGAAGGGGGTGCGATGACCCGCTGGGCGATGATCGCGGATCTCAGGCGCTGCGTCGGCTGCCAGACCTGCACCGCGGCGTGCAAGCACACCAACGCCACGCCGCCGGGCGTGCAGTGGCGGCGCGTGCTCGACATGGAGTTCGGCGAGTACCCGGACGTGCAGCGCGCCTTCGTGCCGACCGGCTGCCAGCACTGCGAGGACCCGCCCTGCCTCGACGTCTGCCCGACCACGGCGACCCGCAAGCGCCCCGACGGCATCGTCACCATCGACTACGACCTGTGCATCGGCTGCGCCTACTGCACCGTGTCGTGCCCGTACCAGGCGCGCTACAAGACCGAGCGCCCGACCTTCGCCTACGGGGCGCCGACGGCCAGCGAAACCAAGCGCCGCGACGACGCGCGCCTCGCCGTCGCGACCAAGTGCACGTTCTGCGTCGACCGCATCGACGACGGGCTCGCACAGGGCCTGGTGCCGGGCGTCGATCCGGCGGCGACGCCCGCCTGCGTCAACTCGTGCATCGCGCAGGCGCTGGCGTTCGGCGACGTCGAGGACCCGAACAGCAACGTCTCGCAGCTGCTGGCCGAGAACAAGTTCATGCGGATGCACGAGGAGCTGGGCACCGGCCCGGGGTTCTTCTACCTCGTCGACAAGAAGGAAGCCGTGTCGTGACCTATGGTCCCAATCCCTGGCAGCAGACCGCGTGGGACTGGCGCGCGGCGGGCAACTTCATGGCCGGCGGCGCGGGCAGCGGCCTGATCGTGTTCGCCGCGCTGTCGGGCCTGCTCGGCCGGCCGGCGCCGGTGCAGCTGGCCTGCGGCAGCGCGCTGGTCGCGTTCGGCCTGCTGTGCGTGTGGTTCGAGATCGGCCGCCCGTGGCGCGCGCTGCACGTGTTCTTCCATCCTCGCCGCTCGTGGATGTCGCGCGAGGCCTTCGTCGCCAGCCTGCTCGTGCCGTGCGGCGTCGCGGCGGCGCTCGGCGTCCCCGGCGCGGCGCCGCTGGCCGCGCTGCTGGCGCTGGCCTTCGTGTATGCGCAGGCGCGCATCCTGCGCGCGGCCAAGGGCATCCCGGCCTGGCGCGTGCCCGAGCTGACGCCGCTCGTCGTCGCCACCGGACTGGCCGAAGGCGGCGGGCTTTTCCTGTTCTCGTCGCTGCCGCACGGCACCGGCAGCGTGCCGCTCGCGCTGCTGGCCGCCGGCCTGTTCGCCACGCGCTGGCTGCTGTGGCGGCACTACCGTCTCGCGCTGAAGGCCTCGGCGGCACCGCCGGCGCTCGCCGCGCTCGACGCGGCGGCGC
>JBLMVT010000156.1:0-4147 GCA_050256835.1 Betaproteobacteria bacterium
ATCAAGCTCGACCGCACCGTGCCGCTGGCGCACCCGCGCCACTACTCGGTCAAGACGACGCCCGGGTTCGCCGCGCTGAAGGCCGAGCTGACCGAGGCAGTGCGCGTCGAGGTGCTGGCGGCGCAGCGGGTGGCGGCGCCGGCCTGACGCGGCCGGCTACTCCAGCACCACCCGCGGGAAGTAGTACGACACGACCCAGTTCGGCACGTCGACGATCGAGCTGATGCGCAGGTCGGCGCACACGCTGCACAGCATGTAGGCGTCGACCGGCTCGTAGCCGTAGCGCTTGGCGAGCAGCTCGACCATGTCGGAGACGGCGGCGCGCGCGCCGGCCATCAGGTCCGGGCCGATGCCGGTCGTCACCTCGTAGCCCTTGACGTCGAAGTGGCGCGACACCGGGCCGGGGGTGACGTAGCGCGGGAAGCGCAGCCGCGCGTCCTTCACCAGCTCGAACTTCAGCGCGACGTCGATCGGGCTCTCGATGGCCGTGCCGCAGACCTCGCCGTCGCCCTGCGCGGCGTGCGTGTCGCCGACCGAGAACAGCGCGCCCTCGACCTCGACCGGCAGGTACAGCTCGCAGCCCGCGGCGATGTCGCGCGCGTCCATGTTGCCGCCGACGTTGCGCGGCGGAATGATGCTGTGCAGCCCCGGCGCGGCCGGCGCCACGCCGATCGTGCCGGTGAAGGGCCGCAGCGGCACGCGCCCGCCCGGGCCGTACATCGCCGGCGCGAGCCCCGGGTCGTAGTGCCAGTGGTGCAGCCGCGCATGCGGGAACTGGTCGGTGAGCAGGCCGAAGCCGGGGATGTTGCCGGTCCAGCCCCAGCCCGACGGCCGCAGCGACAGCACCGTGACCTTGAGCGCGTCGCCCGGCTTGGCGCCGTCGATCCACACCGGCCCGGTGACGGGGTTGACACGCCCGAGGTCGAGCTTCTCCACGTCGGCCGACGTCGAGCCGCGCGTGAGCTGGCCCGACGACGCGTCGACCGTCTCGAACTCGATCGTCTCGCCCGGCGCGATGCGCAGCACCGGCTCGAAGGCGTTGTTCCAGCCGTGATGGATGTGGTTCTTGTGGATCGTGTGCCCGGCGAACTCGCTCATCGATGCGCTCCTAGACGGCGACGGTGAGCGCGCCGTCGATCACCAGGTTGGCGCCCGAGATGCGGCTGGCCGCCGGGCTGGACACGAACACCACGCCGTTGGCGACCTCCTGCGCGGTGCCGAAGCGGCCGGTCGGGTTGACCTTCAGCGTCGAGGCGAACAGGTCGGGCATGTTCTTCTCGACCGTCTGCCAGAAGCCGCCCTCGAAGTAGGTGTTGCCCGGCGATACGCAGTTGACGCGGATGCCCTTGCCGGCGAACTGGCGCGACAGGCCCTTGGCGTAGTGGATCAGCGCCGCCTTGGTGGCGCCGTACGAGCCGGCGGCGAAGTCGACCTCGAAGCCCGACACGCTGGAGATCAGCACCACCGAGGCGGCATCCGACTTCTCCAGGAACGGCAGCGCCGCGGCCACCGAGTGCACGCTGTGCATCATGTCGGTGCGGAATTGCTTCTCCCAGGTGTCGTCGGTGTCGCCGGCGGCCAGCGCGCTGACGTTGCACACCAGCGCGTCGATGCCGCCGAGCTGCTCGGCGGCGCCGGCGATCCAGCGCGACAGAGACTTGCCGTCGGCGACGTCGAGCGCCTCGCCGAAGGCGCGCACGCCGCGCGCCTTCAGCGCATCGACCGTGGCCCGCACCTCGCCGGCATGGCGCGCGCAGATCGCCACGTCCGCGCCTTCGGCCGCGAAGGTGTCCGCGATGGCGCGGCCGATGCCCTTGGTGCCGCCGGTGACGACGGCGCGACGACCCTTGAGTCCGAGATCCATGACCGCTCTCCTGGCGCGAAGGAGCGCGCATTCTGAGCGGCTCGACCCGCTGCTGGCAAGGCAAGCGGGGCCGTCATGGATATCGCGGGGCGGCTACTTCTTGGGTTCGGCGACCTCGCCGGCCGGTGCGAGCTGGTGAGCCTTGGCGGCGGCCTTCGTCTCGGACCTGCGCTCGAGCTTGGTGCGCGGCGAGGACGCGGCGGCGTAGGCCTTGTCGACCTTGAGCTGCCCGGCCAGGCCGGCCGGCGGCAGCTTGCCTTCCTTGCGCGCCTGCAGCGTCTCGGCCTTGCGCTCGGCCTTGGTCTTGCTCGAGCGCATCTTCCAGGAGCGGTCGGTGCTCGGGCCTTCGCCGGCCGGCGTGAGCTGGCCGGAGCGGGCGGCATGGCGCGCCTCGGCCTTGACCTCGGCGCGCGTCGGCGCCGAAGCCGGCTGGGCTTGCGCCAGCGCGGATTGCGCCAGCAACGCCGCCGACGCGGCGCACAGCGCGAGGATGGTTTTCGCGGTCACGGGCTTCTCCCTTGTCGTGGACTCGAAGCCAGACTACATCCGCGCGGCGCGGGCGACGCGCCGCGGCGACCCGGCGGCTTGCCTCAGGTCAAGCGCTGCAACGCGGCGGCCGGGCGCAGCGCGCCGACCTCGATGCCGTTCCAGTTGGCGAGCCGCGGTTCGGCAAGGCCGCTCATGAACGCCGCCTCGTCGCCGTCGAGCGCCACGAAGGCCCCGAGTAGCGCGGCCATTGCGACCTCGGCAGCGCGCCCGTTGCCGTCGTCGATCTTGATCGCCACGCCCAGGCCGCGCCCGGGCAGCGCCGCGCAGTACATGCCCTCGGCGCCGGGCTTGATGCAAGCGCGCCCGCCCAGCCGCTGCATCACCCGGGTGTCGAAGCGGCCGCTGCCGCCGACCAGCTCGGGCCGGGCGGCGACCGCGGTCCGCAGCCGTCGCAGCGCCTCCGCGCGCGCCGGCCCGACGCCGTGACCGGTCGCGACGCGGGCGAAGCCGAGTGCCAGCGCGCGCAGCGGAATCGCCCAGGTCGGGATCGAGCAGCCGTCGGTGCCGCGCGGCGCGCGCTCGAGGTCGCAGCCGGTGACCTCGCCCAGCGCCGCGGTCACCTCGCGCATCGCCGGATGATCTGGCCGCACGTAGCCGCGGGCGAAGCCGCGCGGGTCGGCGCCCGCGCGCCGTGCCAGTTCGCACGCCAGGCACAGGAAGCCGGCGTGCTTGCCCGAGCAGTTGTTGTGCAACGGGCTCGGCCGCGCGCCGGCCGCGGCAAGCGCGCGCGCCGTCGCCTCGTGGTAGGGCCAGTGCGCGCCGCACTCGAGCGCGTCGGCGTCGAGTCCGGCGCGCGCCAGCATGTCAGCGGCGGTGCGCGTGTGCATCGCCTCGCCGCCGTGCGAGGCGCAGGCCAGCGCCAGCGCGTCGTCGTCCAGGCCGAGCCGGTCGGCGGCGCCGCTTTCGACCAGCGGCAGCGCCTGCAGCAGCTTGACCGCCGAGCGCGGGAACGCCGGACGGTCGATGTCGCCGAGCGCTGCGACCACGCCGCCGTCGGCGTCGACGACCGCCAGCGCGCCGGCGTGCGCCGATTCGACCTGCCCGCCGCGCAGCACCTCGACCAGCACCGGATTCACGTCGCTGCCTCCTTCGCCGTTGCGTAGCGGCACTGTAGCGGCGCTGGGGGTTGCGGCCCGGCAGACGCTCACGGTGGAGGCATCCAAATCAACGAGGAGATAGCGCAATGCGCAAGATCGTTCGCGGAGGACTGGCGGCGCTGGTGACGCTCGCCTGTCTCGGGATGGCCCAGGCTCAGGTGCCGACGCGATCCGCGAGAACCTGAAGCGCGTCAAGCTGCCGCCTGGGTTGAAGATCGACCTGTTCGCCATCGTGCCGGACGCGCGCCACATGGCGGTCGCGCCGTCGACCAACATGCTCTGTTCGTCGGCAGGCGCAAGTCGACGGTGTGGGCGGGGACCGACCGCAATAGCGACGGCGTCGCCGACGAGGTCTAGTCGTTCGCGCCGGCGCTCAAGTTCCACAACCCGAACGGCGTGTGGTGGACCAAGGACACGGCAGCAAGCGCGAGGTGTTCGCGCGCGGCATCCGCAACTCGGCCGGCCAGGACTTCAACCCGAAGGACAAGAGTCTGTGGTTCACCGACAACCAGACCGACGGCATGGGCGACGACATCCCGGCCGGCGAGATCAACCGCGCCGACAAGCCCGGCATGTTCTTCGGCTACCCGTACATCCAGCGCAAGACGCGCATCACCGAGAACGGCTACGACAAGGA
>JBLMVT010000157.1:0-10487 GCA_050256835.1 Betaproteobacteria bacterium
GGGTCGGGTGCGTCGCGCGCGACCCAGTAGGCCGACATCAGGCCCGGCGCGAGCGCGAGCCAAAGCGCCAGCGCGAGCGGCCACCATAGCGTGCGCCAGGGCTCCCAGTGGGCCGCGTCGAAGCGCGGGCCGGCCTGCTGCAGCAGGTGCGGCGTCATCACCAGCACGGCGAACAGCAGCCCGGTGAGCAGGCTCTCGCCGTGGATGGCGATCATCGCGCGCAGGTAGGTGACGACGGCGATGCCGAGGTCGCGCGCGCCGGCGGGCGCGAGGTAGCGGCCGTTGCGGCGCAGCCATTCGAGCACCGGCGACTCGTCGCGCGCGAGCACCACCTGCGCCGCGTGCACGCCCAGCCGCGAGACCAGCCGGCCGTACATGGCGCCGACGAAGCCGCCGCCCGACACCGTCGACAGGTAGTCGATGCGCGGCAGCAGGCCGGCGCGCGCCATGCCGCGCAGCAGGCCCAGCCCGAAGGTCGCGCTGCGCACGCCGCCGCCGGAGATCGCCAGCCCGACCGTCGGCGCGCCGGCGTCGACACCGGCGAGCGAGCGGCGTTCGCGCAGCGCCGCGCGTTCGGCGTCGGCCCAGGGCAGCGCGGCATCGACCTCGGCGCTCGGGTCCATCGGCGTCCTCCCAACGATGGCTGCACTGTAGGGCCGATGGCCCGCCTGTCAGCCCCTACCGTGGTCAGCGCACGACGCCGATCGTGATGCTGGCGCTGCGCGTGCGGTTGCCGTCGAGGTCGGTGGCGATGGCGAAGAACGACACGCTGCCGACGGCGTCGACCGGAAGCACGGCATCCCATTCGTAGGGCGCGCCGCCGTCGGAGCCGAGCAGCACGTCGCTGCGCACGTCGACGCGGTAGAAGGCGACGCTGTCGATGCCGACGTCGTCGCTCGCCGCGGCCACCAGGTGCACCGACTGCCCGGGCGCGGCCGAGGTCGCCGCGGCGGCCAGGCTCACGTCGGGCGGCACGTCGTCGAAGCCGCTGCTGAAATTGAAGTAGAAGCCGCCGCCGCAGCCCGCCGCGGCGAGCGCCAGCGCGAGGACCAGGCCGGCCGCGCCGGCGCGCAGGGAACCGCCCATGCGCCCATGCTACGACGCCCGCGCACGGCCTCGCATAATGCTCGGTTGCCTTGTGTCCTCCCATGCACGACGAAATCCCGATCCGCGGCCCTGCCGGCGCCGCCGAAGCGCCGCAGATCCGGGTGCGCGGCGCGCGCACCCACAACCTGAAGAACATCGACCTCGACATCCCGCGCTACCGGCTGGTGGTGATCACCGGGCTGTCGGGCTCGGGCAAGTCGAGCCTGGCGTTCGACACGCTGTACGCCGAGGGGCAGCGCCGCTACGTCGAGAGCCTGTCGGCGTACGCGCGCCAGTTCCTCGAGCTGATGGACAAGCCCGATGTCGACGTGATCGAGGGCCTGTCGCCGGCGATCAGCATCGAGCAGAAGGCGACCAGCCACAACCCGCGATCGACCGTCGGCACGGTGACCGAGATCCACGACTACCTGCGGCTGCTCTACGCGCGCGCCGGCACGCCGTACTGCCCCGAGCACGACCTGCCGCTGGCGGCGCAGAGCGTGAGCCAGATGGTCGACGCCGTGCTCGCGTTGCCCGAGGACACGCGCCTCATGGTGCTGGCACCGGTGGTGCGCGAGCGCAAGGGCGAGTTCGCCGAGCTGTTCGAGGACCTGCAGGCGCGCGGCTTCGTGCGCTTTCGCGTCGGCGGCCGCGTGGTCGAGGCGCCCGCGCTGCCGAAGCTGAAGAAGACCGAGAAGCACGACATCGACGTCGTCGTCGACCGGTTGCGGATCCGCGCCGAGCAGCGCGCGGCGCTGGCGCAGCGCCTGGCCGAGAGCTTCGAGGCCGCGATGCGGATGGCCGACGGCCGCGCGATCGCCTGGGAGGTCGACAGCGGCCGCGAGCACCTGTTCTCCAGCAAGTTCGCCTGCCCGGTCTGCGGCTACTCGCTGGCCGAACTGGAGCCGCGGCTGTTCTCGTTCAACTCGCCGTCGGGCGCATGTCCGCACTGCGAAGGGCTGGGCACGGTGACGGCGTTCGACCCCGAGCGCGTCGTCGCCTTCCCTTCGCTCAGCCTGGCCAGCGGCGCGATCAAGGGCTGGGACCGGCGCAACGCCTACACCTTCGGGCAGCTCGAAAGCGTGGCCAGTCACTACGGCTTCGACCTCGAGACGCCCTGGGAGGACCTGCCCGAGTCCGCGCAGCGCGCGCTGCTGCACGGCACGGGCGCCGAGGAGATCGCCTTCGTCTACGAGGCCGAGGGGCCGAAGGGCAAGCGGCGCAGCATCAAGCGCTGGCATCCGTTCGAGGGCATCCTGCCCAGCCTCGAGCGGCGCTGGCGCGAGACCGATTCGGCCGCGGTGCGCGAGGACCTGGCGCGGCTGCAGGCGGCACGGCCGTGCCCCGAGTGCCGCGGCACGCGGCTGCGCAGCGAGGCGCGCCACGTGTTCCTCGAGGCGGCCGGCGAGAGCGCCGGCCGGCGCGCGATCTTCGAGGTCGAGCGGCTGACGCTGGCCGACGCGCAGGCCTGGTTCGACGCGCTGCGGCTCGAAGGCGCCAAGGCCGGCATCGCCGACAAGGTGGTGCGCGAGATCCGCGCACGGCTGTCGTTCCTGGTCGACGTCGGGCTGACCTACCTGAGCCTGGACCGCGCCGCCGACACGCTGTCGGGCGGCGAGGCGCAGCGCATCCGGCTGGCCAGCCAGATCGGCTCGGGGCTGACCGGCGTGATGTATGTGCTCGACGAGCCGAGCATCGGACTGCACCAGCGCGACAACGAGCGGCTGATCGGCACCCTGTGGCACCTGCGCGACCTCGGCAACAGCGTGCTGGTCGTCGAGCCCGACGAGGACATGATCCGCGCCGCCGACCACGTCATCGACATGGGCCCGGGCGCCGGCGTGCACGGCGGGCAGGTGATCGCCGAGGGCACGGCCGACGCGGTGGCGGCCAACCCGGCCTCGCTGACCGGCCAGTACCTGTCGCGCCGGCGCGTGATCCCGGTGCCGGCGCGGCGCGCGGTGGCCGCCCCGACCTTCGACGGCGGCGACGGCTGGCTGCGCATCGTCGGCGCGCGCGGCAACAACCTGCGCGACGTCGACGCCGCCTTTCCGCTCGGCCTGTTCAGCTGCGTCACCGGCGTGTCGGGCTCGGGAAAGAGCACGCTGGTCAACGACACGCTGTACGCGGCGGTGGCGCGCAAGCTCTATCAGAGCCACGTCGACGCGGCGCCGCACACGGCGATCGAAGGGCTCGACGCGTTCGACAAGGTGATCAACGTCGACCAGAGCCCGATCGGCCGCACGCCGCGCTCCAACCCGGCCACCTACACGGGCCTGTTCACGCCGATCAGGGAGCTGTTCGCCGAGGTGCCCGCGGCGCGTGAGCGCGGCTACGGCCCCGGCCGCTTCTCGTTCAACGTGGCGGGCGGGCGCTGCGAGGCGTGCCAGGGCGACGGCGTGCTGAAGGTCGAGATGCACTTCCTGCCCGACGTCTACGTGCCCTGCGACGTCTGCCACGGCGCGCGCTACAACCGCGAGACGCTCGAGATCCTCTACAAGGCCCGCCACGTCGCGCAGGTGCTCGACATGACGGTCGAGGAGGCGAACGCCTTCTTCGGGGCGGTGCCGGCGATCGCTCGCAAGCTGCAGACGCTGCTCGACGTGGGGCTGGGCTACATCAAGCTCGGCCAGAGCGCGACCACGCTGTCCGGCGGCGAGGCGCAGCGCGTCAAGCTGGCGCTCGAACTGAGCAAGCGCGACACCGGCCGCACGCTGTACATCCTCGACGAGCCGACCACCGGACTGCACTTCCACGACATCGGGCTGCTGCTCAAGGTGCTGCACCAGCTGCGCGACGCCGGCAACACCATCGTCGTCATCGAGCACAACCTCGACGTCATCAAGACCGCCGACTGGATCGTCGACCTCGGACCCGAGGGCGGCGCCGGCGGCGGGCGCGTCGTGGCCAGCGGCACGCCGGAGGAGGTCGCGGCGAACGAGGCGAGCTTCACGGGGCGCTACCTGCGGCCGCTGCTGGCCGCGCGCGCCGCTGACCAAGGAATCGGCCGCTCGCCGAGCAGGGACTGACCCCGCTCGCTAGACTCGGCGCTCCGACGCACAGAGCGAGCCCATGCCGGCCACCATCGACTACTACTTCGCCCCCAACTCGCCCTACGTCTACCTCGGCCACGAGCGCTTCGTGCGCATGGCGCGCGAGGCCGGGGCGACGATCAACGTCAAGCCGGTCGACCTCGGCGGCAAGGTGTTCCCGGTCTCGGGCGGGCTGCCGCTTTCCAAGCGCGCGCCGCAGCGCCAGGCCTACCGGCTGGTCGAGCTGCGTCGCTTCAGCGAGTGGCTCGGGCTGCCGCTGAACGTGCAGCCGAAGTACTTCCCGGTGGCCGCCGACGACGCCGCCAAGCTGATCATCGCCGTCGACATGAAGGACGGCACCGAAGCCGCGCTGAAGCTCACCGGCGCAGTCTGCCGCGCCGTCTGGGTGCAGGACCGCAACATCGCCGACGAGGCGGTGCTGGCCGCGCTGCTCGCCGAGTGCGGGCTGCCGGCCGCGCGCATCGAGGACGCGCACTCGCAGGCCGCGCACGAACGCTACGAGGTCGACACGCAGGAGGCGATCGACGCCGGCGTGTTCGGCGCGCCGAGCTACGTCATCGACGGCGAGATCTTCTGGGGCCAGGACCGGCTCGACTTCGTGCAGCGCCGGCTGGCACGCCCGAGCTGACGCGCGAGAAGGAGACGAGCCATGTCGCAGATCGAACTTGCCGCCGCGGACGGCCACCGCCTCGGCGCCTACGTCGCCGCACCCGCCGGCAAGCCGCGCGGCGCGGTCGTCGTCGTGCAGGAGATCTTCGGGGTCAATTCGCACATCCGCTCGGTGGCCGACGGCTATGCGGCCGACGGCTGGCTCGCGGTGGCGCCGGCGCTGTTCGACCGCATCGAGCGCGGCGTCGAGACCGGTTACGCCGACGCCGACATCCAGCGCGGCATCGCGCTGAAGGGCGCCAGCAGCAACGACAAGGCGCTGCTCGACATCGCCGCGGCGATCGCCCACGCGGCGAAGGCGGGCGGAGCCAAGGTCGGCATCGTCGGCTACTGCTGGGGCGGGCTGCTGGCCTGGATGGCCGCCTGCAAGCTCGACGGGCTGGCCTGCGCCGTGTGCTACTACGGCGGCGGCATGCCCGACCAGAAGTCTCTCGTGCCGCGCTGCCCGGTGCTCGCGCACTTCGGCGACAAGGACCACGCCATCCCGCTGCAGGGCGTGCAGGCCTTCCGAACGGCGCGGCCCGAGGTCGAGGTGCACCTCTACGCCGCCGGCCACGGCTTCAACTGCGACCAGCGCGGTTCTTACGATGCGGCCGCGGCGAAGCTGGCGCGCGAGCGCAGCCTGGCATTCTTCGACCGGCATCTGGGCTGAAGCGGGGCCGAAGGCAGGCTCGCGCCTGCCTTGGCACCCACGCCGCGTCGTGACGGCGTGATCCGGACCATCGCCGCGCGCTGTAAGCTGACCGGGCCGACGCGCGAACCTGCTGCCGATGCCTGCTGCCAACGACGGTCTGCGCCACCGACTGCTGGCGATTCTGGCATCCGATGCCGCGGACTACTCGCGCCTGATGGCGACCGACGACCGCGGCACCGTGGCGGCACTGGACGACGCGCGGCGGGTGTTCCGTGACGTCGTGGCGAGGCACGGCGGGCGCGTCGTCGACACCGCCGGCGACTCGGTGCTCGCTGCCTTCGAAAGTGCGGGGGGCGCCGTCGCTGCCGCGCTGGCGGTTCAGGCGCAGCTCGGCGCGCGAACACGCGACGTGCCCGAAGCGCGACGGCTGCGCTTTCGCATCGGCATCCATCTCGGCGACGTGATCGAGAAAGCCGACGGCAGCGTCTACGGCGACGGGGTGAACATCGCCGCCCGGCTGCAGGCGCTGGCCGAACCCGGCGCGATCCACGTCTCGGGCGCGGTGCACGCCATCGTCGCACGGCGCCTCGCCGCCGCCTTCGACGATCTCGGCGAGCGCGCGCTGAAGAATGTGCTCGAGCCGCTGCGCGTCTACCGCGTGCGCGCCGACGCATCGGCGAGCGAAGCCGACGGCGCGCACCCGGGTGTCGCCGACGATGCTGCAGTGGCCACGGGCCGCGCCGTCGAACGCCGCCGCGGGCGCGCACACCGGGCCGCCAGGCTGCGAACCAATCTACCGGCCACGCTGGTCCGCCTGCTCGGGCGCGACGATGATCTGGCCGCGCTGGGCGAACTGGTCGAGCAGCATCGGCTCGTCACGATCGTCGGCGCGGGCGGCATCGGCAAGACCTTGATTGCCCAGCACCTGCTCGCGAACCGCCAGCGGCAGTACCGGCACGGCGTGTGCTGGATCGGGCTCGGTGGCCTCGTCGACGCGACCGCGGTCCCCGGGGCCATCGCGGCAGCGCTCGGCCTCCAGCCGGGCGGCGGCGGTTCGCTCGAGGGGCTCGCCCGCATGATCGAGCCTCTCGAAGTGCTGCTGGCGCTCGACAATGCCGAGCATCTGCTGGGCGCGGTGGCCGAAGTGGCGCAGTCGTTGCACGACCGCGCGCCGAGGTTGCGCCTTTTGGTGACGAGCCAGGCCCCGCTCAGGCTCGCCGCCGAGCGCGTCTATCGCATCGGCGCCCTGTCGGTGCCGCAGGGGCGATTGCCGGCTGCCGAGGCGCTCTCCTTCGGCGCGGTGGCGTTGTTCGCCGAGCGTGCGCAGCAGGTGGATGCCCGCTTCGTGCTCAGCGATGCGAACGCGCCGGCCGTGATCGAGCTGTGCCGCGCGCTCGACGGCTTGGCGCTGGCGATCGAGCTGGCCGCGGCGCGCGCGCCGACGCTGGGCCTGAAGCAGCTCGCGGCCTCGATGCACGCGCGGCTCAGGCTGCTGGGCGCCGGCCACAACCGCTCGGCGCCGGCGCGGCAGCAGACCCTTCGCGCCGCACTCGACTGGAGCCATGGCCTGCTCGAGCCGCGCGAGCAGGCGGTGTTCCGCCGCCTCGGCGTGCTGGCCGGCGCCGCCGATCTCGCGCTGATCCAGCAGGTCGCCAGCGACGAGCGCCACGACGAGTGGGCCGTGATCGATGCCTTGAGCCTGCTCGTCGATCGCTCGCTCGTCACCGTGCTCGCGAGCCACGAGGCCGAGCTGCCGCGCTATCGCCTGCTCGATTCGCCGCGCGCCTATGCGCTCGAGCGGCTGCAGGCCGCGGGCGAACTGCAGGCCACCCGCCGGCGGCACGCGCAAGCCATGGCCGCGCGCTTCGAGGCCGCCTGGCGCGATCGCTTCAGCGGTCGCATCGGGGTCGACTCCTGGAGGCTCGGGCTCGAGCCCGACTTCGACGACGCGCGCGAGGCCTTCGAATGGGCGCGCGACCAGGGCGACGCGGCGCTGGCGCTCGCCATCGGGGCCACGCTGGTGCTGGGCATGCCGCGCTCGAACCACGCCGAGGTGCTCGCTCTCACCGACGCCTGCGAGGCATTGCTCGGCGCCGATGTGCCCGCGCCGCAGACGCTCGCCATGCGAGTGGCGCTCGCCTGGCGCTGGTCCGACACCCGCCCGCAGCGCGCGCTCGGCGCGGCGCGCGAGGCCGTGCGTGTCGCGCGCAGCCTTGGCGAAGCCGACCGCTTCGGCCTGTACTGCGCGCTGACCCTGTGCGCATTGACGGCCGCGACCGTCGAGGATCACGCGCTCGCGGCGTCGGCGCTGGCCGAGGCACGGACGATCGAAGATCGGGGCTGGCCGGCGCAGCGGCTGCTGCTCGCGGCCGAGGCGGACTACGTGGTGGCGATTGCGAGCGGCGCCGAAGCGGCGCATTGTCTGCAGCTCGCGCGGGCACAGCTCGCGCTGTCGCAGCGCGCGGGCTACGAAGGCGTGGCGGCCGAGCTCTCGATCGCGGACGCCGAACTGATGGCAGGCGACGCGCAGTCCGCATTGCGCCACGGCCTTGCCGTACTCGCCCGACTCAAGGGGACGCGGCGCGAGGCCGAGCTGGCGCTGGCGCGCCTGAACATCGTGGCTTCGCGGCTGGCGCGTGACGACATTGCCGAGGCGCGCGCACTCGCCAGCGTCGGCTGGGCGCAGGCGCAGCACCTGGACCAGCAGGCCTGGTGGGCCGACTACCTGAGCCTCTTGTGCGCACTCGAGGCTCGCCCGCGCGCGGCGGCCAAGCTCGCCGGTTATGCCGACGCGACGTACCGGCGTCACGAGGATCGGCGTCAGCCCAATGAGAGCGGCGCCGTCGAGCGCGCCCTGGCGCTCGCGCGCAGCGCGCTCGGGGCTGAGGCCGAGGAGCGCCTGCTCGCCGAAGGCGCCTTGCTGCGCGACGATCAGGTCGCGACCCTTGCGTTCGCCATGACCGACGGCTGAGCTGTCAGCCAACGCTGACAGCGGCGCCTGCCTCTTGGTCCGGCGCTTATCAGCCGGGGACGACAGACGCCCCGTGCGGCCGTTCCTAAAGTGCTGTCATCACAACGCACTTCAGGAGCCATCCATGAACGGCCTGACCCTTTCGCGCCTGTCCTCCACCACCGCGCTGTGCCTCGCGCTCGGCGCCGGCGTGTTCGCCGCGGGCTGTGCCAGCACGCCGACGCACTCGAGCTTCGGCGAGACAGTCGACGACGGCGTCATCACCAGCAAGGTGAAGGCGAAGTTCGTCGAGGACCCGGCCGTCAGCGCGCTCAACATCAAGGTCGAGACCTACAAGGGCACGGTGCAGCTGAGCGGCTTCGCCAACAGCGCCACCGAGATGCAGCGCGCCGCCGAGCTGGCCAGCGAGGTCAAGGGCGTGAAGGCGGTGAAGAACGACATCCGCCTGAAGGTCAGCTGACCGCCAACCATTTCCCACAGGAACCGACATGATCCATACCCGCTACACCACCGTCCGCGACGACCTGCCCGGCTCCGCCAGCGAGCTGCTGGACGACGCGACCGAGCGCGGCCGCTCGACGCTGCGCGGCGTGCAGGACCGCGCGCTGCGCGCCTTCGACGACGCGCGCGAGCGCCTCGCCTCGACCGGCACGCAGCTGCGCCGCGGCGCCCGCGACGCCGCGCTGGCGACCGACGACTACGTGCGCGACCAGCCGTGGCGCGCGATCGGGCTGGGGGCCGCCGCCGGCGTGCTGCTCGGCCTGGCCGCCGGCATGCTGCTGGTCAACGCCCGGCGCCGCGACTGAGCCGGGAGACCACGCGATGCAATCCTCCAAGCAGGCCAAGACAACGTTGACGCCGACCGACGAACTGCGCCGGCGCGCGCGCCAGCGGGTCATGGAAGGTGCCGTCACCGCCAACTACGACCTCGATCCGCAGCAGGTGATCGGCATGCTGCAGCAGGCGCTGGCCACCGAGCTGGTGTGCGTGCTGCGCTACCGCCGCCACTACTACGTCGCCAAGGGCATCAAGGCGCGCTTCGCGGCGGCGGAATTCAAGGAGCACTCCGACGAGGAGGCCGCTCACGCCGACCGCATCGCCGAGCGCATCGTCCAGCTCGGCGGCGACCCGGACCTGAACCCCGACGGACTGGCCGCGCGGTCGCACGCCCAGTACCACGCCGGCACCGCGCTCGACGACATGATCACCGAGGACCTCGTGGCAGAACGCATCGCGATCGAGAGCTACCGCGAGATGGTGCAGTTCCTCGGCGAGCGCGACCCGACGACGCGCCGCCTGCTCGAGGACATCCTCGCCGTCGAGGAGCAACACGCCGACGAGCTGACCGACCTGCTGCAGGGGGAGCCGAAGGCGCCGCGCACGCCAGCCTGAACGAGAGACAACCAAGGGAGCCCGCCCATGCTGCACTACGCCATCGTCTTCTTCATCATCGCGCTGATCGCGGCCGTGTTCGGCTTCGGCGGGATCGCCGCCGGCGCCGCCGGCATCGCCAAGGTGCTGTTCTTCATCTTCCTGATCGGCTTCGTGATCTCGCTGGTCATGGGCCTGGTGCGGAAGTAGTCGACCGCGGCGGGGCGCGCGGGCACGCTGCGTGCCGGGGGACAATCCGCCTCCCCGGCACCCACCTTGCCGCCTTTTGTCGACCGTCGCCCCGCCCCCTCCTCGCACGTCGGCGTTCCTGCAACGCCTGCTGCGCGTCGCGCCGCCGCAGGTCTTCCTGGTGCTGCTGATGACCGCCGTCGTCTCGGTGGTGATCTTCGGCGTCTCGGAGATGACCGCCGGGCGCATCCAGGAGACGCGCACCGAGGTGAACACGGTCCGCCGCGCGCTGGCGCAGGTGTCGCTGGTGCGCGCCGGCATCGCGCAGGCCGAGTCGGCGCAGCGCGGCTACCTGCTGATGGGCAGCCCACGCTACCTGCGCCCGCTCGACTCCGCCGTCACGCTGACGCAGAACGCGGTCAGCGAACTCGCCGCGCTGAGCAGCGACCAGCTCGAATGGCGCGCCCGCACCGAGGCGCTGCGCGAGGTGGTGGTGAAGAAGCTCGACGAGCTG